>URZF01000036.1 GCA_900552255.1 uncultured Eubacteriales bacterium
AATTATTGCCGTAGCGATAGGGATTTATTGGTTTTTGGTACTGCGTCATTTCGAAGAAACCGATGACGCATACGTGGCAGGGAATCAGATTCAAACTATGTCTCAGGTGTCTGGCAGCGTGACGAAAGTCTGGGCCGATAACACCGACTTTGTAAAAGAATTCGATGTGCTGGTCACCCTCGACCCGACAGATGCTCGCCAGGCGTTTGAAAAAGCCAAAACTGCACTGGCTTCCAGCGTTCGCCAAACCCACCAGCTGATGATTAACAGCAAGCAGTTGCAGGCGAATATTGAGGTGCAGAAAATCGCCCTCGCGAAAGCACAAAGCGACTACAACCGCCGTGTGCCGCTGGGCAATGCCAACCTGATTGGTCGCGAAGAGCTGCAACACGCCCGCGACGCCGTCACCAGTGCCCAGGCGCAACTGGACGTCGCGATTCAACAATACAATGCCAATCAGGCGATGATTCTGGGGACTAAACTGGAAGATCAGCCAGCCGTGCAACAGGCTGCCACCGAAGTACGTAACGCCTGGCTGGCGCTGGAGCGTACTCGTATTGTCAGTCCGATGACCGGTTATGTCTCCCGCCGCGCGGTACAGCCTGGGGCGCAAATTAGCCCAACGACGCCGCTGATGGCGGTCGTTCCAGCCACCAATATGTGGGTGGATGCCAACTTTAAAGAGACGCAGATTGCCAATATGCGTATCGGTCAGCCGGTCACTATCACCACGGATATTTACGGCGATGATGTGAAATACACCGGTAAAGTGGTTGGTCTGGATATGGGCACAGGTAGCGCGTTCTCACTGCTTCCAGCGCAAAATGCGACCGGTAACTGGATCAAAGTCGTTCAGCGTCTGCCTGTGCGTATCGAACTGGACCAGAAACAGCTGGAGCAATATCCGCTGCGTATCGGTTTGTCCACGCTGGTGAGCGTCAATACCACTAACCGTGACGGTCAGGTACTGGCAAATAAAGTACGTTCCACTCCGGTAGCGGTAAGCACCGCGCGTGAAATCAGACTGGCACCTGTCAATAAACTGATCGACGATATCGTAAAAGCTAACGCTGGCTAATCCAGAGGTGCGTGTGATGCAACAGCAAAAGAGATTCCGGTATCTCTATGACAAATACATGGCGGATAAGGATGTAAACGTCTATTTTTCCATCGTACCCGACAAGAGTTATTTTCTCGCAGACAAGAACGGATATCTTGCGATGGATTATGAGAAGTTTTTCACCCTAATGCAGGAAAAGACGGACTATATGGAGTATATAGATATCACGGGACTGCTCGATATCGAGGACTACTACAAGACGGATACGCACTGGAAACAGGAGAAGCTCACGGACGTCGCGGCGAAGCTTGCGGCCGGCATGGGGGTCACGCTCTCCGGCAATTACACGGAGAAAACGCTCGACAATCCGTTTTACGGCGTGTATTACGGACAGTCCGCGCTGCCGCTCTCGCCTGATACGCTCAAGTATCTGACAAGCGATGTGCTGGATGGCTGCAAGGTTTACAACTATGAGAGCGGCAGACCGGAGGAAATCGGCGTATACAATATGGAGAAGGCTTATGGGAAGGATCCGTATGAGATGTTCCTTTCCGGCTCGCTCTCTCTCATTACGATCGAGAATCCGAATGCGACGACCGACAAGGAGCTTGTCATCTTCCGTGATTCTTTCGGGAGCAGCATCGCGCCGCTCTTGGTGGAGGGTTATGCCAAAATCACGCTTGTCGATATTCGGTATATCACAAGCGATCTCGTCGGAAGATTCATAGATTTTGAAAATCAGGATGTTCTGTTCCTTTACAGCACGCTTGTGCTCAACAATAGTGTGACGCTGAAATAATAAGAACGGCCGCCGGAGACTCCAACCTCCGGCGGTTTTCTTTTATGTTGACATGGAAAGCTTTGTATGATATCATGGTAAAAAATAGATCGATCGGGTAACGGAGGGATATTATGACGGAGAATACGGACCGTTCGCCGTGGGAGCCGGAAAACATGGGGCATGAGACAGAGAATCTGTTGGGGGAAGCCGTTTTGTTGGATGAGGCGTCGGCGGCATGCGGCATGAAACGGCAGTATAACCGAATCGGATGGGCGCTTGTCGCTGTGGTTTTTGTGTGGCAGGCATTGATGCTGCTCGTGGGGCTTGTGATGTCAGGCATCGAGCTTGCAACCGGTCTTGCGATGGTGGATGCCTATTATCGATATCTTCTCCTGATCAATGAAGCGGCGCTCGCGGTCGGCATCCTTGTCGGCGCGCAGGTTTTGCGCGGTACCGCTTGTCATGCACCGGAGAAACGCCCGTTTTCGGCGGGACATTTTATCATTCTTTTGTGTATTTGCTACGCTGCCGCGATCGCGGGGAATTTGGTCGGCAATTTGGTCCTTGGTATTTGGAATGCGCTCACCGGCAGATCGGTCGGCTCCGAGATCACGGAGGTGCTGACGGAGACAGATCCTTTTATCAATCTGTTGACCGCGGGCATCATGGCTCCCGTTTTGGAGGAGCTGCTCCTGCGCAAGCTTATCATCGACCGGACGCGCATTTATGGCGAGCGCGTGTGCATCCTGACGTCCGCCACGTTGTTCGCACTGTTCCATATGAATTTCAGCCAGATGTTTTATGCTTTCGGCGTCGGGCTTCTTTTGGCGTATCTCTATTGCCGCAGCGGGAAAATATGGCTGTGTATGCTGCTCCATGCGATGTTCAACTGCATTTCCGGCGTGCTGGGAGCGGAGATCTTAACGCGTTTTACGGAGATTTTTGAGCCGCTCGCAGGGCTTACGGAGGCGGAGCTTGTGGAGAAGCTTCCCGAGATCGTCGAAAGCCATGGCTTGTTTATCCTATTGGCTGCCTTTTATTTTATTGTTATATTCGCTATGGTGATCGCCGGAATCATTCTTCTCATTGTGAAGGCGCAGCGGTTCCGGCCGGAGCCTGGGGCTGTGACGCTTCCCGCGAAAAGCCGCCGGGCAGCGATTTTGAAAAATCCGGGCATGATCGCCGCTGCGGTTGTGTTCTTGAGCTTTACGATTTATTCGCTGTTTGCATAAGTATGAAAACCGCCGAAAGGCGGTTTTTTCATGACGGAAAGACAAATCCCGCACGGGCTTCGCTTGCGAAGCATCGTGCGGGATCCTATTTTTTGATGATTGAACGTCTCCGTCCGGTCGGAGAATCCGTTTCGCTTAGATGAAATCTCTCACGCGGAGCGCAACGCCGATTTTTTCGGCGGTTTTTCGACATGCTTCGATATCCTCAGGCGGGATCGTCGTATCGACGACGGAGAGGATGACCTTGCCGACATAGGGCTTTACGTTTCCGGCAAATTCGAGAATCGCCGGATAAGCGGCTTTTCCGAACTGAGAATGGCACATTTTGTCATATGTATCCGCGTCGGCGGCATTGAGGCTGATCGAAACGATGTCGAACAGCCCGTCGAAAAGGGCGGTGCTGTTCTTTCCGTTGATCAGCTCCGACTGACCATTGGTGTTGAGACGGATTTTGATGTCGGAAATGCTGCGGATATGGCGGCAGACCGCGAGCATATCGGAAAGGCGCTCTGTCGGCTCCCCATAGCCGCAGAATACGAGCTCGGAAAAGCCAGCGAGGCCGCGCCCGTCGATGGAGGCGATGATCTCCTCCACGGAGGGCTCATGGTCGAGCCACAGGTTGCCGTAAAGCGTGTCGCCGTAGCTGCGCACGCAGAAGCCGCAGCGATTAGGACAGCGGTTAGTCATGTTGACGTAAAGTCCGTCGCGGTGGGTATAGGTGATGATCATGAGGAATTCCTTCTTATATCGTTAAATTCCGAAAACGGCGCGGGCGTTGGCCGTTTCCGTCTCGCAAAATTCCGCGTAGTCCATGCCGAGGAGCTCAGCCGCTTTTTCGGCGGTATAATGCAGATAGCCGCTGTGATTGAGCCTTCCGCGCATCGGGACAGGGGAGAGATATGGGCAGTCTGTCTCGACAAGGATCCGGTCGCGCGGTACCGTGCGGACGGCATCCAGGATCCCGGCGGCATTTTTGAAAGTGATAACGCCGGAAAACGAGATATACCAGCCCATTTTGACGTATTCGCGCACCTGCTCTGCCGAGGCGGAGCAGCTATGGATGATGCCGCGCACCTGTCCGCGATAGTCGTGGATAACGTCGAATACGTCGCCGTGAGCCTCGCGGTCATGGATGATGACGGGAAGGCCGACCTCGGCGGCGACATCCATTTGGGCACGAAAAAAACGCATCTGTGCGTCTCTGTCGGAAAAATCATAGTGATAATCGAGGCCGATCTCTCCGATGGCGACCGTTTTCTTCCTTTGCAGGAGAGTGCGCAGCCGATCCATCGCCGAATCGAGGCCGCCGGCCTTTCCGCATTCATGCGGATGGATGCCGGCGGACGCCCATACGTTTTCATGTGCTTCGGCGAGCGCGATGCAGCTTTCGGAATCGGAAAGCTCGGTGGCGACGGTGACGATGCCGCCGATATCGCCGGAGAGCGCCTCCGTGAGCAGCTCCGGCATGGCGCGGAGCTTCTCGTCGGTATAATGAGCGTGGGTGTCAAAGAGCTTCGCCATCGGTTACGCTTCCGCCTTTTCCGCGTTCAGCTCGGCGAGCGTTTTCGCTTCATCGAGACGGGCGAAGAGCACGCTCTGCTCGCCGACGGCGCTTCCGGGACGCGTTATGCCGAACGCGGCGGCCGATTCAAAGCGGTCGTCCGGCGAGCCGATGGCGGCGAGGATTTTTTCCGCGGAATCCGGCATCGCAGAGCGAAGCAGGATCGCGGTGATGCGCAGGGATTCCAATAGGTTGTAGAGCACGGTTCCGAGCCGCGCTCTCTGCGCTTCGTCCTTGGCGAGCGCCCACGGCGCGGTCTCGTCGATATATTTGTTGGCACGGCGCAGCAGCGTGAATACGGCGTCGAGCGCGTCCGCCGCATGGAAGGTATCCATGTTTGCGGTGAAATTCGCATAGGCGTCCGCGGCGGCGGCTTTCAGCTCCGCGTCCGGTCCTTCGTCGCCCGCAGGGGAGGGGATCACGCCGTCGAAATATTTTTTCGTCATCGCCACCGTGCGGGAGACGAGATTGCCGAGCGTGTTGGCAAGATCGGTGTTGTAGCGCGCGATAAAATTCTCGTAGGTGATGGTGCCGTCGTTCTGATACGGCATCTCGGAGAGCAGATAATAGCGCACGCCGTCGAGTCCGAAGCGGCGGATGAGATCGTCCGCGTAGATGACGTTTCCCTTGGATTTGGACATTTTATCCGAGCCGAAGAGCAGCCACGGATGCCCGAAGATCTGCTTCGGGAGCGGCTCGCCAAGCGCCATCAGAAAGATCGGCCAGTAAAGCGTGTGGAAGCGGATGATGTCCTTGCCGATCACGTGTACGTCCGCCGGCCAATACTTGCGGTATTGCTCGCCGCCGGATTCCCCGTCGAAGTCCAGCGCGGTGATGTAATTCGTCAGCGCGTCGAGCCAAACGTAAACGACGTGATCGGGGTCGAAATCGACCGGAATCCCCCATTTGAAGGAGGAGCGGGAAACACAGAGGTCTTGCAGTCCCGGCACGAGGAAATTGTTGACCATCTCTTTTTTGCGCGCTTCCGGCACGATGAAATCGGGATGCTCCTCGATATGCTTCATGAGTCTGTCCTGATATTTGCTCATTTTGAAGAAATAGGCTTCCTCATGCTCGCGTATAAGCGGGCGGCCGCAGTCGGGGCAGATACCGCCCTCCGCCTGCGTATCCGTGAAGAACGATTCGCAGGGAACGCAGTACCAGCCCTCATAGGCGCTTTTGTAGATGTCGCCCTTGTCGTAGAGGCGCTTGAAGATTTTCTGCACGGCCTTTACGTGATAATCGTCCGTTGTGCGGATGAAGTGATCGTATCGGCAGCCCAGCATATCCCAGATTTTCTTGATTTCGCCGGAGATGCCGTCCACGTATTCCTGCGGCGTGATGCCGGCTTCTTTCGCCAGCGTCTCGATCTTTTGGCCATGCTCGTCGGTCCCGGTGCAGAAAAAGACGTCGTAGCCCTGCGCGCGCTTATAGCGGGCGATCGCGTCGGAGAGCACGATCTCATAGGTGTTGCCGATATGCGGCTTGCGCGACGCATAGGCGATCGCCGTAGTGATATAGTATTTTCCTTTGTTTTCCATTGTGTCTTTATCCTTTCCAATGCGGCGGCAAATGAGCCGGACGCATGATTTTGTAGCTTTGCGGCAGATATTTCCTTATATTTTTCGGCCTGCGCAGAATACCGAGCGGATTTTCATATTTTTGTCGCACAGCAGGACGTCCGCGCGCTTGCCGATATCGAGCGAGCCACGGGAATCGTAGACGCCGACCATCTCCGCAGGCGCCTTTGTCGCGCAGACGAGCGCGTCCTCGAAGCGGATATCCGCGAATTTTGCGAGGTTTTTCACCGCGGTGAAGAGGTCGAGCGCAGAGCCGACGATGGTGCCGTCCGCGCGCGCCGCCTTGCCGTTTGCAAGCGTAAAGGGGATCCCGTTCATCGCGTATTCGCCGTCCGGCAGGCCTGCCGCAGGAATCGAATCGGTGATGAGAACAAATTTGTCGCCCTGTCCGCGTTTTGCCTCATAGGCGATGCGGATGACCGCGGGGGAGACGTGGATGCCGTCGCAGATGAACTCCGCATAGGCGTCGGAGAAAAGCGCGGCGCCCGCGGCGCCGGGCGCCCGGTGGGAAAGCGGCGTCATGGCGTTGAAGGTGTGGGTGAAAGAATTGGCGCCGTGTGCAAGCGCGCGCATCGCCGTATCGAAATCCGCGTTCGTATGCCCGATGCCGACGGTGCCGCCGCACTTGCAAAAGCGTTCGTGGAATGCGCGGATCACGCCGTCCGAATCCTCCTCCGGCGCGATGGTGAGATGGGCGCGCAGCGGCAGGATATCCTCGCAAAGCGAACGGATTTCCTCCCAGTCGGGGCGCCGGATGGCGGAAAGCTCATGGCAGCCCGGCTTTTCCCGGCTGATGTAGGGCCCCTCGATGTGGATTCCCGCGAAATCCGCGGTATATTCCGCGCCTTTGATCCTTTGCGCCGCGCATTTGATTTTTTCAAGCGGGGCGGTCATGACCGTCGGGAATACGGTGGTGACGCCGGATTTCGCATAGGAAAGCGAAAGCGCGGCAAGCTCCTTTTCGTCCGCTTCCATGATATCGATTCCGCTTCTGCCGTGCGTATGCACATCGATAAGTCCCGGCAGGACATATCCGCCTCCCGCGTCGATGACGGCGTCGGGGAAGAGAACGCCGCCTGTGATCCATTCGTTTTCAAAGCAGAGCGAGCCGTATTCAAAACACCGCTTGCCGGTGTTATAAACATAGGCGTTTTCGATTTTAGTCGTCACTTTATTTTCTCCTTTCTTAGGATGAATCAATCTTTTTTCATGACAATATTGTAAATTTCACTTTTTCCGACGCCGCGGTCGCGCGCTGTCTGCTTGATGGCGTCGCTTTTCGTCATACCGCGGTCGGTATAGTAGCTCACGTGCTCGCGCTCCGTCATATCCGCCCAAAAGGCGGCTTCTTTTGCTTCCTTTTCGGAAGCCCCCTCGATGACGAGCACGTATTCGCCGCGCGGCGCCGTATTTTCATAGTATGTCACCGCTTCGGAAAGCGTTGTGCGCAGGATCTCCTCGTTGAGCTTGGTCAGCTCCCGACAAAGCGAGATTTTCCGGTCGCCGAGGGCCTTTTCAAGGTCGGCAAGCGTCGTTTTCAGCTTGTGCGGCGCTTCGTATAGGAGAATGGTGCGCGTTTCCGATTTCAGGCGCTCAAGCGATTCGCGACGCTCGCCTGTCGCTGTCGAGAGAAAGCCCTCAAAGACGAATTTCGCGGTGAAAAGTCCGGAAACGGCGAGGGCAGCTATGGCGGCGCAGGGACCGGGGACGACGGAAACGGGGACGCCGCGCTCGGCGCAGAGCCGCACGAGATCCTCGCCGGGATCGCTGACGGCGGGCATGCCCGCGTCCGTGACAAGCGCGCAGGCCTCGCCGTTTTGTATGCGGGCGACGATGAGCTCTCCGCGCTCGCGCTTGTTGTGCTCAAAGTAGCTGACCATCGGCTTTTTGATGCCGTAAAAGGCGAGCAGCCTGCCGGAATTGCGCGTGTCCTCCGCCGCGATGAAATCGACCTCGGAGAGCACCTTGCGCGCACGCTCCGAAAGATCGGAGAGATTGCCGATCGGCGTGCCGACGAGATACAGCGTGCCTTTTTCCGTTTTGTTTTTCTGACGGTCAGGCGGATAATAATTCTCAGGGCTTTTGATACTGCTCATGAAACGCTCCGTTTTCGTAAATATAGTTCATATCGTCCGTATAATTCTCGTTTGTCTGCGCCAGTCCCGCGCGGTAGATGATAAGCGGCTTTGTCACGAACATGCCGGGCGCGCCGTTTTTCTTCGCTTCCAAAAGCATGAGCGACGGGGGATGTGATGCGGTCGGGTAAACGAGCGTCATGCGCTTGGGCTCGAGACGGTTTTCCCGGCAGGCGCAGATAAGCTCCGCGAGCCTGTCCGGACGGTATACGGCGTAAAACACGCCGCCGAATTTGAGATAATCCGCCGCTGCCGCGGCGAAATCCGTGATATCTCCATGGATTTCATGGCGAGAGGCGGCATCGGCTTCGTTTTCGCTGTGCTTGCCGCAGTCTATGGGAAGATACGGGGGATTGGCGAATACCGCGCCGAAGGCGCCCGATAGGGAAGCGCTTCTGCGGCGGATATCCCCGCAAATCACGTCAATTTTATCGGAAAAACCGTTTTTTTCGACATTTCGGACGGCGATTTCGGCGATCGGAGCTTGAATTTCGATCGCCGTGATGTGGGAGAATTTGCCCCTTGCCGAGAGCAAAAGGGAAATGACGCCGGAGCCTGCGCCGAGCTCGCATGCCGTTTCCTTGGGCTGCCGCCGGATGTAAGCGGAGAGCAGATAGGCATCCGTGCCGAACGCAAGTGAGCCGGGATTTTGATGCAGGGTGATGTCGTCGTTGATTTTTTCGGGATTATCGGTCATGGCTTTTCCTCGCTGTCCGGTTTTGACGGAAGATTTCAAAGGCGAGAACGGACGCCGCGGAGGCGGCCGAAAGCGCCGCGCCGAAGCGTCTGCCGTAATCCAAAGCGACGACCTTGTCGCATTTTTCAAGGACGGAACGGGCGATCCCGCGCTTTTCGCCGCCGATGACGAGCAGGACAGGATATCGGAGCTCCGTTTCATAGACCGAAGCCGCTTCCTTTGACAGATCCGCCGCGACGACGGAATAGGCGTGTTCGTGAAATAATCCGGCGATTTCGGCGGGCTCTCCCATGGCGATGGGGAAAAGCTCGGAGGCTCCTGCCGATGCGCGGCAGACCACGCCCGCCGCGGAGAACCAGTTGCGCGTTCCGACAAGAATGCCGTCCACGCCTGCGGCATACAGCGAGCGCAGGCAATAGCCGAAATTATAAGGGTCCTCGATGCCGTCGAGCAGGACATAAAAGCCATCCTTTTTGATGTTCAAAGCTCCGACGGGCGGAACGGTTCGCTCCGAGCAGAGAGCGATAATACCGCCGTGCGAGGAGCCGATGGTCATTTCGTCGATGACGTTTGCGTCCGTAAATTCGACGGAGAAGCCGTGAGATGCCGCTTTTCCCTTTAAAAAAGCGAGCTCCCGCGCTTTTGCGTCGCGTTTTTCTCTGTCGAAAAGCACTTTTTCGATTTTCCGGTCGCTGACGCCGGCCTCCCGCGCCTTGATGACCGCGCGAATGGAGACCATGCCCTCCATGACGGAGGAGCTGTCGAATTTCAGGATTTCCTTTTGCATCTTTTCCTGTCCTATCCGGACAGAAAATGCGTTTCATGCAGTCCGGAGCTTATCCTTTTCTGAAATTTTCCGCGGAGAGCAGCCGATAAAGAATCAGCGCCAGCTCCTCGCGCGTCAATATCTGCTTCGGACGGAACGTGCCGTCCGTATATCCGATCATGATTTCAAAATCCACGAGCTTTTTCGCATTTGGTTCGAAATATGTACTGATGGTGTCGAAGTCGGAAAAATTTTCGCTTTTGCCGGCCGATATCGCCGCGGTGCAGAGCGCGCCGAAGATATCCGCCGTTTCCTCGCGCGTGATAAAATCGTCCGGATGGAACACGTATCCGCTTTGCAGCTTCATGAGCCCGTTCGCAAGCGCCGCGCGGATATAGGGCCTCAGCGACGTATCGATCTCCGCTTCGTCGGCAAAGCCTATCTCCGTTTTTTCATATTTTGCCGGATTGATTCCAAGATAGGTGACGATGACGCGCGCGACCTCGCCGCGCGTCACCTCCATCTCGGGATAAAAATATACGTTTTCCTCGATGGTATAGGTGTTCATGAGTCCGAGCTCGCAGACCTTTTTGATCGCCTCATAGGCGTAGCTGTCCTCGATGTCGCACGGCGGCGTTTTTTCCGCCGAGACGAAAACGCCGGAGAGCGCGGCGTATACGATGGTTAGGAGAACCGTGAGTGTGAGAAGCGCGG
>URZF01000037.1 GCA_900552255.1 uncultured Eubacteriales bacterium
AACAGAAAAATATGCCGTTCGCTTGCGGTGGTGTCTCCGTTGACCTGTTCAACCAAACAGATGTTTTCATCTGTTTCCAACGTGCAGGCGAGCTTAGCTGCGGCGTTTTTTGCGCCTTCAAGCTCGATGAGTCCGTTTTTTCCTTTGAGCGCGAGAAAAAGTCCGCCTGTTTTGACAAATGGAACACACCATTCAAACAAAATTCTGAGTTCCGCTACGGCTCTGGCACAGACGATGTCGAATTTTTCGCGGTATCGGAGGTCGGTGCCGAGCTCTTCCGCGCGTCCGTTCAGGATATGGACATTTTTCAGACCGAGTTCACTTGCCGCATGAGCGATATATGCAGTTTTCTTTGCAGTGGCGTCAAGCGCGGTGATTTCGATGTCAGGCCGAACAATGGCAAGCGGAAGTGCGGGCATACCGCCGCCGCTGCCGACGTCAAGCAGGGTAAGCGATCTCTTTTGCGGGAGATAGTTTGCCGCGAGCAGGCAGTCAGCGAGATGCCTTGTGACGAAAGAGGTTTCGTCTTTCAATGCGGTCAGATTCATGGTTTGATTGGTTTCCAGCATGAGCGCAGAGAGCAGATAAAACCGTTCCAAATTTTCTTTTGTGATATAATCTAGTAAGTGATTTGCGGAAAACGTTCGTTCACACAAAGCGTTGAAGTTTTGTTTATCCATGAGAGATCTCCTGTTCGCCGCCTCTTCTTTTGAGGTCGAGATAAATGAGCAAAACGGAGATATCTGCCGGACTGACCCCGCTGATCCGTGAGGCCGCTCCGATGGAAAGCGGCCGGTGAAGCGTGAGCTTTTGCACAGCCTCTGTGGAAAGTCCGGTGATTTTTTGATAATCGATGTCAGAGGGAAGCAGCTTTTTTTCAAGCTTTTCGAAACTAGCTGCCTCTGCAAGCTGCTTTTTGATATAGCCCTCATATTTTAATTCCGTTTGGACCGTGAAAACGACGTTTGCCGGAAGCGGTTTTCTTTCTTCATCGACGAGCGCAAGCATTTCATATGTGATCCCCGGACGGCGGAGCAGATCCGAAATGCGAACGCCTGTTTTGATCGGCGGCTCGCCGACGGAGGCCAGAATCGAATTGATTGTCTCCGATGGCGGAACAACTGTTTTCATGAGCCTTTCTTTTTCCGCTTTGATGAGGGCAGCCTTTTTCAGGTACCGTCCATATGCCGCATCGGAGAGAAGCCCTGCGCTGTGTCCGATGGCGGAAAGCCGTGAATCGGCATTGTCTTGACGGAGCAGCAGACGGTATTCGGAGCGCGAGGTCATCATGCGGTACGGCTCGTTTGTGCCTTTGGTCACAAGGTCGTCGATCAGTGTGCCGATGTAGGAGCTGTCCCGCGTCAGAATAACGGGTGGTTTACCTTTTACATAGAGCGCGGCATTCATGCCGGCGATAAGTCCCTGCGCGGCGGCTTCCTCATAGCCGGAGGTACCGTTGAACTGTCCCGCGCCGTATAGCCCCGGGATTTCTTTGAAGGAAAGCGAGGCGTCGAGCTGTGTGGAATCGATGCAGTCGTATTCGATCGCATAGGCGGTGCGCATGACGACCGCTTGCTCAAAGCCTTCGATAGAGTGAAGCATGTCGAGCTGCACGTCCGCCGGCATGGACGAGCTGAAGCCTTGCAGGTACATTTCACCCGTTCCAAAGCCCGTCGGCTCGACGAAGAGCTGGTGGCGTGTCTTATCCGGGAAGCGGACGACTTTATCCTCGATGCTGGGACAGTAACGCGGGCCTATTCCGTGAATTTCTCCGGAATAGAGCGGCGAGCGTGTTATATTTTTCCGGATGATATCATGCGTTTTTTCATTCGTATAAGCGATATAGCAGGGAAGCTTCGGCCGCGCTTCCAGTTCTGCTAAATCGGTATCGGCGGAATAGGGCGTCGGATGCGCCTCGCCGTCCTGCCGTTCGAGCTTGGAATAATCGATGCTGCGGCTGTCGATTCTCGGCGGCGTTCCGGTTTTAAAGCGCATCATTCGGATGCCGAGCCGCAAAAGGGAAGCGGTGAGCGATTTCGCCGCATGAAGTCCGTCTGGACCGGATGAATCATGAACATCGCCGATGATGACGCGCGAATCGAGATAAGTGCCGGTGCAGATGACGACGGCTTTCGCGTGCCAAACCGCACCGAGTGAAGTCACCACCTCGGATACCGTACCGCCTTTCAGCCGAATGTCCGTAATTTCCGCTTGCACGAGGGATAACCCATCCGTGTGCTCAATGGTTTTTTTCATGATATCGCGGTAAAGCATGCGGTCTGCCTGAATCCGCTTGGATTGGACGGCAGGTCCCTTGCTCGCGTTGAGGATGCGGTCTTGCAGCATGGCCTTGTCCGCGGCACGTCCCATTTCGCCGCCGAGCGCGTCGATTTCAAAGACAAGCTGTCCCTTTCCCGTACCGCCAATCGACGGATTGCACGGCATATTCGCCACGGCGTCGTTGGAGATGGTAAAAAGCACGGTGCGGCAGCCCATGCGCGCCGAGGCAAGCGCCGCTTCACAGCCGGCGTGTCCGGCGCCGATGACGGCGACATCGACGGAATCCACAAAGTATTCCATGAATTTGTTCCTTTCCTTTGGAAAGAGGCTTCCAAAAAATAAGAGAAACGCGCGTTTGCAATCGCGCGGATTTTTTTTATTTGTGATAATGACCGCCCATGAGGATGTTTTGTGCGCGGTAGAGCTGTTCGGTGAGGATCACGCGCATCATGCGATGGGTGAAAGTCATGCGGGAAACGGAGAGCCGGAAATCCGCCGCCTTTTTTACGCGTTCGTCCATGCCGAATGCGCCGCCGATGATGAACGTCAGTTCCGAATGGCCGGAGACGGCAATATCCGCAAGCTTCGCGGCAAGCTCCTCCGATGAAAGCTCCGTCCCTTCGATGCAAAGCGCGATTTTGTAGCTTTTCTGCGGGAGCGCCGCGAGAAGGCGGTCGCCCTCCTTGCGCAGCAGAGCGGCGACCTCCGAGGCCGACGGATCTTCCGGCGGCTTTTCTTCTTTGACTTCGATGTTTCGGAGCTTGCAGGAGGACGAGAGCCGTTTTTCATATTCTCGGACGGCATCGGCAAAGAACCTGTCCTTGATGTTTCCGACGTAAAGAATGTTGACCTGCATCATGACGGTTTCCCCTCCCGAATCAGGCGCAGGATATCGGAAATGTTCTCGAGATCATAGTCGCCCGTGATTTTGTCGTTTTTGTGGTAGACGACGCCCGCTTTTTCATTGCGTTCCAGCAGACCGGCAAGCGTCGTCTCGCCGTATTCGGTAAGACAGCGGTTGAATGCCATGATTTTTGGCTTGCGGAGCATCGGATTTTCACAAATCAGGCGTTTTTCACAGGCATAACAGCCGAAAATCCCTTTTTCCTTGCAGCAGTCCGGAATTTGACACCGCTGCCGGCCGGGACAGCCGTCCGCCCGGCAGCCGGGACAGTCCTTTTTGCTGCAAAGACAGCAGGCAAGTCCGCAGTAGGCAAAGCCCTTTTCTTTTTTCATCATTTTCCCCGTATAGATGCTTTGTCAATCGATTTCCGTGATGTCGTCCGGAATGAAATAGCACATTTCCTCGTGATAGGAGGCGCCCTCGCTGATTTTTTCGATGGGAAGCTTCATATATTTCATTTTGCCCCAGGCGAGGTCGAGGCCGTCCGCAGTGCGGATGGCGGCTTCGGCTTCGATGAAAAGGGAGGTGGCGCGCAGAACTTTTCCTGTGCCGATGAGCGGCACGTCGTATGGGACGGGTTTTTTGTATTTGGTTTCGAGCGACATCGTGACGGCGAGCGTTTCCTCATCGTAGGCCGCCCAGTAGGCGCGGCAGCCAAGCTCGTCGAGCATGGCGGTGATCATGCCGCCGTGTACGCGCCCCGGATAGCTCTGATGGACGTCCCGATAGGAGAACGGCGTCATAACGCTTTCATCTTCCATAGTATAAAAAGGGGCTTTTACGCCGGCATTGTTGTCGAGACCGCAGATGACGCACATGCGGCTGTTTCGTTGTTTTCGGATGACCTTCATGAGCGATTCTCCCTTATGTAAAAGTTTTTATAGACAAGCAAAAGCATATGTCCGAAAGGATATGGATAGGCAGCTACTTTAATTTGGTCGGCGTGTCGGGGCTTGCCGCCGCGACCGTTATGCCGGAAAAGTCCTCCAATGCCGCGCGGACGGCCGCTTCCGCCGTCGGCGGATAATTGTTTTCCTTTGACAGGTGCGCGAGCAGAAAATGCTTTGTCCCCCTTGCGGCAAGCAGCTTGGCAAGCTCCGCCGACATGTCGTTGGAGAGATGACCGGTATCGGAGAGGATACGGCGTTTTAAAGGATACGGATAGGGTCCGGAAAGAAGCATCTCCACATCGTGATTGGCTTCGAGGATGACGGAATCGGAGCCGATGAGAGAGGAAACAATGCTGTCGTCGATGTGTCCGATGTCCGTTGCAACGCCGAGCTTTTCCGCCGCGCCGTTTTCTTCCGTATATGATACGGTGTAGCCGACGGAGGCGGCGCTGTCGTGCGGCGTGGCAAAGGAACGCACGGTGGTATTCCCGAGGCGCACCGAAAAAAGGAGCGGATGCAGATACAGGTCTCCGAGCAAGGAGGCGTGCGGGTCGGTGATAAGCGCTCTTGCGGATGGCTCCGTCATGTGCGTCGGGATATGATGCTTTTTTGAAATGACCTCGAGGCCGCGCGTGTGATCGACGTGCTCGTGCGTGACAAAAATCGCCGTGATCCGGTCAAGCGAGGAACCGACCTCGCGCAGCGCCTTTTCCACGGCGCGCGCGCTGACGCCTGCATCGATGAGAAGCTCCGCATCGGCGGATTTGACGTATACGCAGTTGCCGGAGGAGCCGGAAAAAAGGGTATAAGCCGAAAGTTTATCCATGGTATACCAAGGCAGCGCCGAGCGGCCGGACGGAAAGCTCGGTTACGGCGCCCGCGCCGAACGCAGACTCCATAGTTTCCTTGAAAGCCGCCATCTTGTCATGCGGGACAAACGCCTGCATGGTTCCGGCAAAGCCGCCGCCGTGCACGCGCCACGCGCCGGACTCCCCGAGAAGCTCCTCTGCGATGGCGCAGGCGAGCGTGATCCCCTGTTCCTCCGGCGCTTTCGGCGAATAATAATTTTGCAGCAGCTCGGCGCTGGAGCGGCCGGATTCTTTTATGATGGTGAGAAATGAGGAGATGTTACCGTCCTTCAATGCCTGCATCAAGCGTTCCACACGGGTATTTTCCTTTACGAAATGCAGGGCGCGCAGCACAGCGCGGTCTCCTGCCGTGCGGCGAAGTGCCGCCGCGTTTTGCAGGAGTTCTTCTTTTGTAATGCCGCGCAGCACGGGTTTTTCAAAGAATGCTGCGATTTTTTTCATCTCGGCGGGAACAGCCGCATAATCGTCCGTGAGATTGGCATGGGAGCCGCCTGTATTGACGATGCAGAGCGAGTAACCATGCTCCGCAAGATTCAATTCCACACGTTCGGCTGCCGGCGTATCGGAATTTCCGAAGTCGATGTAAACGAATCCGCCGGCGGCGCAGGCGACTTGGTCCATGAGACCGCAGGGCTTGCCAAAATGGACGTTTTCCGCGTACTGCGAAATTTGGGAAAGCTCCATATACCCGATCTGTCCGTCGTTATAGAAATGGTTCAGGACCGTGCCGACCATGTCCTCGAACGCCGCCGAGGAGGAAAGTCCCGATCCGCCGAGGATGTCGGAGGTCGTATAAGCGGCGAAGCCGCCGACGGCATGTCCGTTTTTGGCAAATCCGTCGCAGACGCCGCGAATGAGCGCGGAGGATTTTCCTTTTTCCGCTTCGACGGGCGAAAGGGAAGCGGTATCGACGATATCCTCGGGAAAGCCGGCGCTTTTGATGCGGACGGTTCCGTCGTCCGTTTTTGCTGCGACCGCGATGATGTCGAGGTCGATGGAGGCCGCGAGCACCTTTCCGTGGTTGTGGTCGGTGTGGTTGCCGCAGATCTCACTGCGTCCCGCGACGGAGAAAACGGATACGTTTTCCGCTTTTCCGTAAAGCCCTTCAAATTCCTCGATTGCGGCGCCGTAGCGCGCCCTGACGGCTTCCATATCCCGTCCGGCATAGAGCTCCCTCAGCATAGGCGCGGCTTTTTCAAAAAATTCAGCTTGACTAAACATGACGTGTATTGCCTCACATTTCTTTTATTTTTTCTTGGATCGCTTTGCCGCCCCGGAGGAAAGGCGACTCCCATGCGGCGTTTTCCGGCGAAGCCCGGAGTGTGCGCCTTGCCGCGGGGGCTTTGCGTGAAAATTTCCGGCAGGGGGTGTTTTGTCCGGACGAACAAGACAATTTTCCCCATAACCGATAAGATCGCTCCTGCCGGCCTTGCGCAGAGCGGAGAGGACGATGGCGCGGTTTTCCGGACGGAAATACTGCAAAAGAGCGCGTTGTTCGGCCTTTTCCTCCTTCGTTTTCGGGACGAAAATCGGTTTTTCCGTATAGGGATCGAGTCCGGTATAAAACATGCAGGTGGAAATGGTGCCCGGCGTCGGATAAAAATCCTGCACCTGTTCGGGATGCAGCCCCTCTTTTTTGAGGAAAAGGGCGAGCTCGACGGCGTCGGCAAGCGTGCTTCCCGGATGGGAGGACATCAGATACGGGACGAGATACTGCTTCTTGTTCATGCTTTTCGTCAGCTCGTAAAAACGCGCCCTGAATTTTTCATAGGCGGCGATATTCGGCTTGCCCATCGCGGCAAGCACGTTCGCGGAGCAGTGCTCGGGCGCGACCTTGAGCTGGCCGCTCACGTGATAGCGCACAAGCTCCTTGAAAAATTCTTCGTTTTTATCGAGAATCAGATAATCAAAACGGATTCCGGAACGGATAAACACCTTTTTGACCCCGGGGATCGCGCGCAGGCGGCGCAGCAGATGCAGATACTCGCTGTGATCGACGACTAAATTCTTGCAGGGGGTGGGCGCAAGACATTTTTTGCCGCGGCACATGCCGCGCTTTTCCTGTCCCGCGCAGGAGGGCTGGCGGAAATTGGCCGTCGGACCTCCCACGTCGTGGATATATCCCTTGAAGTCCGGCAGCCTTGTCAGTGCCTGCGTTTCGCGCACCACGGAATCCTCGCTGCGCGTCGTGATGCCGCGTCCCTGATGATAGGCGATGGAGCAGAAATTGCACGCGCCGTAGCAGCCGCGCACATGCGTGATGGAAAACTTGACCTCCTCGATAGCGGGAACGCCGCCCTCCGCTTCATAGGACGGATGATAATTCCGTTCATACGGCAGTTCGTAGACGCGGTCAAGCTCCGCCGTTTCGAGCGGGGGAGAGGGCGGGTTCTGCACGACGATTTTTTTCCCGTGCCGCTGAATCACGGTTTTTCCGCGCACGGCGTCGTGCTCGTCCTGTTCGGTGCGGCAGGAGCGCGCGTAAGCGAGATATCCCTCCGGCGTTCTGGCTTTGACCTCCTCGAAGGAGGGACATTCCACGGAATCGGGAATATAGACGTATTCATTTGTCGGAACGGCGTAGGCGGTGCCGCGGATATCGTGCATCATGCCGATGGGCTCCCCGTCTGCAAGGCGGCGGGCGATCTCCGTTATCTGATGCTCTCCCATGCCGAACATGAGAAGATCCGCGCCGGAATCGATGAGAATGGAGGGACGCACCGCGTCGTCCCAGTAGTCGTAATGGGCAAAGCGCCGCAGGGACGCTTCGAGGCCGCCGATACAGAGAGGGATATCTCCGAAAAGCCGGCGGATCGCTTTGCAGTAGACCGTGACGGCGCGGTCGGGACGGCGTCCCGCCTTGCCGCCGGCGGTGTAATAGTCGTCGTGCCGTTTGCGTTTCGCGGCGGTATAGTGCGCGACCATGGAGTCGATATTGCCTCCGTTGACAAAAAACGCGAGCCGCGGCCGTCCGAAGCGGTTGTAATCGCCGTCGTTCTGCGGCTGCGGCAGGATGCAGACGCGAAAGCCCTCCGCCTCCAGCACGCGCGAAACGATCGCCGTGCCGAAGCTCGGATGATCGACGTAGGCATCGCCCGTGACGACGACGATGTCCGGCGCGTCCCAGCCGCGCGCATCCATCTCTTCTTTTGTAATCGGCAGAAAGGCCATGGCAATACTCCGTTTCCGGTGAAAAGTTATGCGATAGCAGGCGGCAGAAGCGGTTATATCTGCCGGAAAAATACGTCGTTCAGTTCTTGAAGAACGCCGCGTAAAGCTTCGTCATATAATAGCTGTCGTCGGTGCCGCCGAGCTCGCGCACCGCGTGCATCGACAGCATCGGATTTCCGATGTCCACGGTCATCACGCCGTAATCCGCGGAGATGCCGGGGCCGATCGTGCCGCCGCCGCGCGCGTCGCTGCGGTTGTTGAAGATTTGATAGGGAATCCCGTTTTTCTCGCAGAGCAGCTTGAAAAACGCGGTGCCGCGCGGGGACGTCGCATAGGACTGCGTGTTGGCGAGCTTCAATACGGGACCGCCGTTAAGATAGACGGGCAGCGCCATTTCGTGCTTCGCCTGATAGGAGGGATGCGTCGCGTGCGCCATGTCGGCGGAGAAAACCACCGTTTTGGCGAGCGCGCGGTATTTATCCTCGGCGGTGTAGCCGAGCTTCTCGCAGACGCGGTCGATGATCTGCATGATCGTGTTGCTTTTGGCGCCGCGGTTGGAGTTGGAGCCGATCTCCTCATGGTCGAACGCGACGGCGATGTCGCATCCGGCGCAGTTTTCCTCGCCCTCGATAAAGCCGGCCATCATGTCGTGAGACATGGCGGCGTCGTCAAGCCTTGCGACGGAGATGAACTCCTCGTTCGCGCCGACAAAGCAGCCGTCCAGCGCCTCATAGGGCGCGAGCTCAAAGCTTAAAATGTCTTTTTCCGCGACGCCCATATATTTGGCGAGATAGGAAAGGAATTTCGGCTTGCCGTCCTTGTTTTGTGCGAAGAAGGGCAGAAGCTCGGTCTGCACGTTGAATTTTCCGTTCTCGTTGACGTCGCGCACGACATGGATCGCTGCGCTCGGCAGAATCAGGAGCGGCTTTTTGATGTTGACGTTGACGGGTCTTGCCTCGCCGTTCTCATCCTTGACGAAAACACGTCCCGCAAGGGCGAGCGGACGGTCGAGCCAGCCGTGGATGATCAGACCGCCATAGGATTCGAGCGTCAGACGCTCGATGCCGCAGTCGATTTTGGAGGGGACCGTTTTGATGCGGAAGCCGGGCGAATCCTGATGCGCCGCACCGATGCGGAAGCCGGTCTCGCGCGGGTCGCCGCAGATGCGGAACGCGGCGCACTGTGTGCCTTCCTTGGTAAAATAATAGGATTTTCCCTTTTCGATCTGCCATGCGTCGCCCTCGTCGAGCTTCGCGGCTCCCGCGGCGTCCAGCATGGCGGAAAGCTCGTCCGTCGCCTGAAAGGCGGTCGGCGCATTGCTCAAAAATTTCAGCAGGTCCTTTGCATATTGCTTTTTGGATTTCATAATTGATGCCTCCCATCCGTTTTAAACGGTTTGAATTGAATATGTAAATGAGTTAAGGAATGCTTTCCCAACACATATCGGAAACGGAAATTTCATAAGAAGCGATATCTTTTCGGTCGATTTCACGGTAAAGGGGAAAGAAAAATAGAAGGGATCCACTTAAAGCGGTACCGCTGCCGGAGAATGAGCGCAGCGGGATTCCTTCTTTATCGAAAATCGTCAGATTCAGCTGCAAAACACGGGAGACCGATTCGTCCTCCAATGCCGCTTCTATCGATATTCCTTGAAAAGTCGACCGGTCATAGCATGCCTCAAGGCGGCTTTCCCCCACGGCATAGAGCTTTACCTGCTGCTTTGCTGGCCGCCATGCGACGGTCCCGCTATATGAAATATTGCTTTTTTT
>URZF01000038.1 GCA_900552255.1 uncultured Eubacteriales bacterium
TCAAAAAATCATGAAAATTTAAGGAAGAAAATCCAAGTTTATCCTAAAAAACACCTCGATTTTTCGCAAACAAAAAATAAGGCGCTCCGCAGAGGAGCGCCTTTATAATCAAATTTTTTTGCGTAAACCCGGTTTATTTCTTCTTATAAACCTTTTGGTCACAGTAAACACAGCGGTATATCTCATGCTCATGGTCTGCGCAGCGGAACAGCTGCGGCAGCTCCTGTTCCGTCGTCGTGATACAGCGCGGATTCTGACAGCAAAGCCCGTCGATGGTCGCGCCGTCATGAGGAAGCTTCGAGGGCGCGTCTTTTTCCGCAAGAAGCTTCAAAATCAGCGCCATACGAATATATCTGCCGTTCGCCGCCTGCTCGAAATAGCAGGCGCGCGGGTCGTCGTCCACCGCGACGGAAATCTCGTTCACACGCGGCAGCGGATGCAGGATACACAGATCGGATTTCGCATTCTGCAGCTTGTCCGGCGTCAGGATATAGCTGTCCTTGAGACGCAGATAATCGTCGTGAGAAGCAAAGCGCTCCTGCTGGATCCGCGTCATATAAAGGATATCCAGCTCCGGCATGACCGCTTCCATGTCCGCCGCTTCGACATATTCCGACTTGCCTTCTCCAAGGAACTCATATCTGACATAACCGGGCAGCTTCAATTCCTCCGGCGAAATCAGGATAAACCGGATCCCCTCATAGCGCGACATCGCGGCAATCAGGGAATGGACGGTCCTTCCGAACTTCAAATCTCCGCAAAGACCGACGGTCAGGTGGTCGAGTCTTCCCTTTTTCCGCTTGACGGTAAAGAGATCGGTGAGCGTCTGCGTCGGATGGAAATGCCCGCCGTCGCCCGCGTTGATGATCGGCACGGTCGCACGGCCGGCGGCGACAAGCGGCGCGCCCTCCTTCGGATGGCGCATTGCGATGATGTCGGCATAGGCGCTCACCATGCGCACGGTGTCGGCGACGCTCTCCCCTTTGGAAGCGGAGCTGCTTGTCGCCTCGGAAAAGCCGAGCACATTGCCGCCGAGACTCATCATCGCCGAGGTAAAGCTGAGCCGGGTTCTCGTGGACGGCTCAAAAAAGAGCGTGCCGAGAATTTTCCCCCTGCATTTGTCCGAATACGCCTCCGGATTTGCGATGATATCCTCCGCCACGGCGATCAGCTCGTCGATCTCCGCGGTCGAAAGCTCCAGAATATCGATTAAACTTCTCATTTTAATCCCCTGCCTTTTTCAATTTTCACTTCAACTTAAGAATGAATCCAGCTTTCATCCTGCGGATTGTTTCGGAACGCGATAAGACGCGCGATATCCTCCGTTTTGATATAACCGCATTCGGCGGCGACCTCCGCGATCACATCGAAATTCGTGAGGCTCACGTTTTTGACCTCCGCCGAGGCGAGCCGCTCCAGCCCCTTTTTCATCCCGTAGGTGAAAATGCTCACGATGCCGAGCACTTCTGCACCCGCCGCGCGCAGCACCTCGACGACCTCCAGCACACTTCCTCCGGTGGAGATGAGGTCCTCGACGACGACAACCTTCTGTCCCGTTTCAAGCCTGCCCTCAATCTGATTCTGTCTGCCGTGATCCTTCGCGCCGGAGCGGACATAGCCCATCGGAAGATTCATGAGATGCGCCGTGATCGCTGCGTGCGCGATTCCGGCCGTGGAAGTGCCCATCAGCACCTCGGCCTCGGGATAATGCTCGCGGATCAGCGCGGCGAGACCTTCCTCCACATCGCACCGCACCGCAGGCGCCGTCAGCGTCAGACGGTTGTCGCAGTACACGGGGCTTTTGATGCCGCTCGCCCACGTAAAGGGCTTGTCGGGACGGAAAAACACCGCTTGGATATCAAGCAGGTCCTTTGCAATTTTTCTTTGAAGCTGTTCCATATCGACTCTCCTTTAATCTACAAATTCCGCGACGCATCTTCTGTACGCCGCGACAGGGTCCGTCGCCGCCGTAATCGGACGGCCGACGACGATATAATCCGAGCCGAGCGCCTTTGCACCCTCCGGCGTCGTAATGCGAGCCTGATCGCCTGCGTCTCCGCCGGCGAAGCGCACGCCCGGCGTCACGGTAAGGAACTTTTCCCCGCAGACGGCATGCACCTTGCCCGCTTCCAGCGGCGAGCAGACCACGCCGTCCAGCCCCGCCCGCTTTGCATTTTCCGCATAGTGCATGACGACCTTATCGATCGGCTCCGCGATGAGCAGATCCTCCCGCATGCGCTCCTCACTCGTCGAAGTGAGCTGCGTCACGGCGATGAGGAGCGGGCGCGTCCCGTCAGGGCGCGTCAGCCCCTCGAGCGCCGCCTCCATCATGGCGACGGTCCCGCCCGCATGAAGATTGCACATATCGACGTCGAGGCGCGAGAGCACCGCCATCGCTTTTTTCACCGTATTCGGAATGTCGTGGAGCTTCAAATCGAGGAAGATTTGATGCCCTCTCCTCTTGATTTCGCGGACAATCGACGGTCCCTCCGCGTAAAAAAGCTCCATGCCGATCTTCACATACGGCTTTTCCTCCCTGAATAAATCAAGAAACGCAAAGGTTTCCGCGGCGCCTGCGAAATCGCAGGCGATGATGACGTCCTTTCCCATTTAATGCGCACCTCCTATGATATCCGTTAAATTTTCGATTCCGTATTTCTCCATGATCTGAGGCAGGTCGGCTATGATATCGCGGCAGGCATAGGGATCCACGAGATTCGCGGCGCCCACCTCGACGGCAGCCGCACCCGCGAGCATCATTTCGATCACGTCCTGCGCTGAGGAAACGCCGCCCATGCCGACGATCGGAATTTTCACCGCCTCATAGACCTGATAGACCATGCGCACCGCCACCGGAAAGACGGCAGGTCCGGAAAAGCCGCCCGTCCCGTTGGCGAGCACCGGCTTCCGCTTTTTCAAATCGATCCGCATGCCGAGAAGCGTGTTGATAAGGCTGATGCCGTCCGCGCCCGCCGCCTCGCAGGCCTTCGCGATGGAGACAATGTCCGTCACATTCGGCGAAAGCTTGATGATGAGCGGCTTTTTCACCGCGCGGCGCACCGCCGCCGTAATGCTTGCCGCGGCTTCGCAGGACGTGCCAAAGCTCATACCGCCGCCGTGCACATTCGGGCAGGAGATGTTGACCTCGAGCCATCCGACCTGCGGCATCGCATCCAGCTTTTCGCAGACCTCGACATACTCCGTCTCCGAAAAGCCGCTGACGTTCGCCATGACCGGCTTGTGAAAGCACCGCGCAAGGCGCGGCAGCTCCTCCGCGATGACCGCATCCACGCCCGGATTCTGAAGGCCCACCGCGTTGAGCATCCCTCTCTGACATTCCGCGATGCGCGGCGTGGGATTGCCGAAGCGCGGTTCCCTCGTCGTTCCCTTAAAGGAAAAGGTGCCGAGACAGTCGATGTCGTAAAGCTCGGCAAATTCATAGCCATAGCCGAACGTCCCGCTCGCGGGGATCACCGGATTGTCGAGCGGTATCCCGCAAAGGCTCACCCTTGTGCTCACCATATGACCTCCCCCTTTTCCAGCACCGGACCGTCCCTGCAGATCCTCTTATTTCCGTATTTCGTCTTGCAGGAGCAGCCCATACAGGCGCCGAAGCCGCAGCCCATGCGCTCCTCGAAGCTGAGCTGCCCATCCGAAAGAGAGGCATCCGAGACGGCGCGCAGCATCGGAACCGGCCCGCAGGCGTAGAAGTACGAATACCGGATCCCCGCCATCGCATCGGTCACAAAGCCGCGGATCCCATAGCTTCCGTCGGCCGTCGCAACGCGCACCTCCGCGCCCAGCGCACGGAATTTTTCCTCATACAGCACGTCGGCCGCCGAAGCGAAGCCGAGAATCACCGTCGGCATTCTGCCGGCGGCGATAAGCCGCCTGCAAAGCCCGTACATCGGCGGCGTGCCGACGCCGCCGCCGACAAGCAGCGGCACCTCTCCGGATTTTGTCATATCGAAGCCGTTGCCGAGTCCCGCAAGGATATCGAGCGTCGCCCCCGCCGGCATTTCCGCCATTTTCGCGGTGCCCTCGCCCACGACCTTATAAAGGATCGTGAGCGTCTGCGCATCCCAGTCGCAGACCGAAATCGGACGGCGGAGAAAAAATCCGTCGAGCTTGATATTGATAAACTGTCCGGGCGTCGTAACGGCGGAAGTGTCGCCCGAGAGCGTCATTTCATAAACATCCCTCGCAATTTTGACATTGGAGCGGATTTCATAGAGTCCTTGTGTCATTTTGCCGCCTCATGCGTCGATGATGGAGATGCCGAGCGTCGTCTCCTCGAGCACGTCGAGCAGCACCTTGACCGTGTCGAGCGCCGTGAACATCGTCACATTGTTTTCCACCGCGCATTGGCGGATTTCATATCCGTCGGAAAGCACGCCGGAGGAATTCATATCGCGCGTATTGATGATATAGTTGACGTAGCCTTGGCGGATGGAATCGAGGATTTCCTCGCTGCCCTCGCTGAGCTTGCGCACCGCATGGGTGCGCACACCGTGCGCTTTCAGAAATTTTGCCGTCCCCGCCGTCGCCTGAATGTTGAAGCCCATATTGTAGAAGCGGCGGATCAGCGGCAGCGCCTCCTCCTTGTCCTTGTCCGCAATCGTGCAGAACACCGTGCCGTAGTTCATGACGTTGGTGCCCGAAGCTTGCAGCGCCTTATAAAGCGCGCGCGTCAGGCTGTTGTCGTAGCCGATCGCCTCTCCGGTCGATTTCATCTCCGGACTGAGGTAGGCGTCAAGCCCGCGCAGTTTGGAAAAGGAGAAAGCCGGAGCCTTGACATACCAGCGCGTTTTCTCCGGGGGATAAATCGACGTGATGCCCTGCTCGCGCAAGCTTTTTCCGAGAATGACGCGCGTGCCGATATCGGCAAGGCTGTATCCCGTCGATTTCGAAATGAACGGCACCGTGCGGGACGAGCGCGGATTGACCTCGATGATAAAGACGTTTTCATCCTTATCGACGATAAACTGGATGTTATAAAGCCCGATGATGCCGATCCCGAGTCCGAGCTTTTTCGTGTAATCGAGAATGGTCTCTTTTACCTTACCGGAGATGCTGAACGACGGATAGACGCTGATGGAGTCGCCGCTGTGGATGCCCGTGCGCTCGACAAGCTCCATGATGCCGGGCACGAACACGTCCGTGCCGTCGCAGACCGCGTCGACCTCGACCTCCTTGCCCTGAATGTATTTGTCCACGAGGACCGGCTTGTCCTCGTCGATCTCGACCGCCGTTTTCAGGTAATGGCGCAGTCCCGCCTCGTCCGCGACGATCTGCATCGCCCGTCCGCCGAGCACGAACGACGGGCGAACCAGCACGGGATAGCCGATCTTCGCGGCGGCGGCGACGCCGTCCTCGATCTTCGTGACAGCCCGTCCCTCCGGCTGCGGGATATGGAGCGCCTCCAGCACCTTTTCAAAGGCGTCGCGGTTCTCCGCCTTTTCGATGGCGTCGCAGTCGGTGCCGATGATCGTGACGCCGCGCTCGCGCAGCGGCTCCGCAAGGTTGATGGCGGTCTGACCGCCGAGCGAGGCGATGACGCCCTCCGGATTTTCAAGGCGAATGATGTTCATCACATCCTCGACGCAGAGCGGCTCAAAATAGAGCTTGTCCGAGGTCGTATAGTCCGTCGAGACCGTCTCCGGATTGTTGTTGATGATGATCGCCTCATAGCCGGACGCCTTGATGGTTTTCACCGCATGAACGGTGGAATAGTCGAATTCCACGCCCTGCCCGATGCGAATGGGACCGGAACCGAGCACGATAATCTTCTTTTTATCGGAAACGACGGATTCGTTTTCATCCTCATACGTAGAATAAAAATATGGGATATAGCTTTCAAATTCCGATGCGCAGGTGTCGATCATCTTGTAGATCGGAAAGATCCCCTCGCGCTCCCGCATATGATAGACGTCGAGCTCCCGGCATCCCCAGAGCTTCGCAATAAATTGATCGGAAAAGCCCATTCTTTTCGCTTCGCGCAGAAGCCCGACGTCCTGCGGTGCTCCCGAAAGCTCGTTTTCCATCGACACGATGTTTCTCACCTTTTCGAGGAACAGCATGTCGATTTTTGTCGCATAGCAGATAAGTCCGATATCGACGCCGCGGCGGATCAGCTCCGCAATCGCGCAGATGCGGTCGTCCGTTCCGATTTTGATATATTCCATCAGTTCGTCCGTTGTCTGCGTGTCGAATTTGCTCATATAAAGGTGACAAATGCCGATTTCCAGCGAACGCACCGCTTTGAGCAGGCTTTCCTCGATCGTGCGTCCGATGCTCATGACCTCGCCCGTCGCCTTCATCTGCGTGGAAAGTTTGTTGTTCGCCGCCGCGAATTTGTCGAACGGGAAGCGCGGCATCTTCGTCACCACATAATCAAGCGTCGGCTCAAAGGAAGCGGGCGTATTGGCGATGGCGATCTCGTCGAGCGTCATGCCGACCGCAATCTTCGCGGAAACACGCGCAATCGGATATCCGCTCGCCTTGGAGGCGAGCGCGGAGGAACGCGACACGCGCGGATTGACCTCGATGAGATAATACTGGAAGGAATGAGGGTCGAGTGCGAACTGCACGTTGCAGCCGCCCTCGATTTTCAGCGCGCGGATGATTTTCAGCGCGCTGTCACGCAGCATGTGATATTCCTTGTTGGTCAGCGTCTGGCTCGGACACACGACGATGGAATCGCCCGTATGGATGCCGACGGGATCGACGTTTTCCATATTACAAATGGTGATCGCTGTGTCGTTGGAATCGCGCATGACCTCGTATTCGATCTCCTTATAGCCCTTGATGCTCTTCTCCACCAGCACCTCGTGTACGGGAGATAGCTTCAAAGCATTTTTGAGCAGCTCCCGGCATTCTGCCTCGTCGTCGGCAAAGCCGCCGCCCGTGCCGCCGAGCGTAAACGCGGGACGCAGCACGACCGGATATCCGATCTCCGCTGCTGCGGCAAGTCCTTCCTCTATGGTATGCGCGATGAGGGACGGCAGCACCGGCTCGCCAAGCTCCTCGCAGAGCTCCTTGAATTTCTCTCTATCCTCGGCGCGCTCGATGCTCTCGCTGCTCGTGCCGAGCAGCTTGACCTGACATTCGCGCAGCACGCCCTTTTTCTCAAGCTGCATGGCGAGATTGAGCCCCGTCTGTCCGCCGATGCCGGGCACGATCGCATCCGGACGCTCATACCGAAGGATCTTGGCGATATACTCGAGCGTCAGCGGCTCCATATAGATTTTATCCGCAATGGAGGTATCCGTCATGATCGTCGCCGGATTGGAGTTGCAGAGCACGACCTCATAGCCCTCCTCTTTCAGCGCAAGACATGCCTGTGTGCCGGCGTAATCGAATTCCGCCGCCTGTCCGATGACGATCGGGCCGGAGCCGATCACCAGTATTTTCTTCAAATCTTTTCTTTTCGGCATGTCAGTTGCCCTCCTTCATAAGCGCAATAAATTCGTCGAACAGATAGGCGCTGTCCTGCGGACCGGGCGCGCTCTCCGGATGGTACTGCACCGAGAAAACCCGGTCGCGCACGCACCGCACGCCCTCCACGGTATCGTCGAGCAGATTGACATGCGTGACCTCGAGCCCCGTGCCCGCAATGCTCGCCTTGTCCGCCGCATAGCTGTGGTTTTGAGAGGTGATCTCGATTTTCCCCGTCAGAAGATTTTTCACGGGATGATTACCGCCGCGGTGTCCGAACTTTAACTTATACGTCTTTGCGCCATAGGCAAGACTGATCATCTGATGACCGAGACAGATGCCGAAAATCGGATATTTCCCGCGCAGAGCGCGAATGAGCTCGATCACCGGCGTCACATCCTCCGGATCGCCCGGACCGTTGGAAAGGAAGATACCGTCCGGCTTCATGCTCTCCACCTCGGCGGGCGCGGTGTTCCACGGCACGACCGTCACATTACAGCCTCTCGCATTGAGAGAACGTATGATATTGAGCTTGATGCCGCAATCGACGGCGACGACGTTGTATTTTGCGTTCGCCGTGCGGGAATACCAGCGCTTGCGGCAGCTTACACGGGAAACGGCGTCGTGCGGCACCGGCGTCCCTGCGATGATGCGCAGCGCCTCCTCCTTCGGCGTGTCCGGCGAGGTAATGATCACGCGGCGGGAGCCGAGGTCGCGGATGCTGCGTGTCAGACGGCGCGTATCGATGCCGGCAATCCCCGGGATATGATATTCCTCCATCGTTTCCGACAATGTTTTCGTATACCGGAAATTCGAGGGCAGATCGTTGTATTCCCTCACGATAAGACCGCCGATCGTCGGACTTTTCGTCTCGTAGTCCTCATCCGTGATGCCGTAGTTGCCGATGAGCGGATAAGTCATGACGACCATCTGATCGGTGTAGGAGGGATCCGAAACGATCTCCTGATAGCCTACCATAGAGGTGTTGAATACGATCTCACATACGCGGTCGGTATCCGCCCCGAAGCCGTAACCGTAATATTCGCTGCCGTCCTCAAGGACGATTTTTCTCATGATCTGCTTTGCCATACCGTTTTTCCTCCGTATACTGTCGCAAGACATTTTCCGAAAACCCGTTTTCCCGCAAAAGGCGTGCTCCGCCCGCGGGACAAAAACGCATCGGGGTCGATCTCATATTCATGTTCGATATCCCAAATGCAGAAGCCGGGGTCGGACGGGATGCGGAACCGCTTCCGCGGATTTATCGACATCAGCTCGACCAGCCTTTCCAGCGTCAGGATTTCCTTTTTCACAAGGCTTGTATATAGAACGGGAAACGCGGTTTCCAGTCCCACGATGCCCATTGCGCTTTTTTCAAGTCCGCGCGACTTCTCCTCCGCGCTGTGCGGCGCATGATCCGTCGCGATCATATCGATCGTCCCGTCCGCGATTCCCGCAAGCAGCGCCTCGCGGTCGCGGGCGGCGCGCAGCGGCGGATTCATCTTGAAGCGTCCGTCCTCTTCGAGAGCATTTTCGTCCAACACAAGGTAGTGCGGCGCGGTCTCGCAGGTGACGTCCACGCCGCGCGCTTTGGCGGCGCGGATGAGCGCCACGCTTTCCGCGGTCGAGATATGGCAGACATGATAGGCGCAGCCCGTTTTTTCCGCCAAGTCAAGGTCGCGTTCGATCTGCCGCCATTCACTCTCGGACGAAATCCCGCGGTGTCCGTGCGTCCTCGCGTATACGCCGTCATGAATATAGCCGCCGAAAAGGAGCGAATTGTCCTCGCAATGGGCGGCGATGATTTTCCCAAGCGACTTCGCCTTTTTCATTGCCGCTTCCATCATATCGTCGCTTTGGACGCCGCGGCCGTCGTCGGAAAACGCGATGACACCTGGCGCGAGCCCTTCAAGATCTGCGAGCCGCTCCCCTTTCTCACCGACGGAGACGGCGCCGTAGGGATGGACGTGGACGAGCGCGTCTTTTTCGATGATCGCGCGCTGCACGGCCAGCGCGGCGGCGCAGTCCGGCACGGGGTCGAGATTCGGCATGGCCGCGACGTGGGCGAAGCCGCCGTGGGCCGCGGCGCGCGTGCCTGAGGCGATGTCCTCCTTCTGCTCCAAGCCGGGCTCGCGCAGATGCACGTGCATGTCCACCCGGCCGGGCACCACTATCTTGCCGCCCAGGTCGCGTTCCACGCCCTTCGCCATGG
>URZF01000039.1 GCA_900552255.1 uncultured Eubacteriales bacterium
ATATAATAATTGATATCAAATCTGTTATTTGCAGTTTATTTCGGTAGAAGCCGCGTGAAAACAACACACACAGGAGCGAACGAAAATGATTTCCAGAAATATAACGATCAAAAACAGCGTCGGTCTTTATGCAAGACCCGCGACTTTCTTTATCCAAAAAGCAAACACCTATAAAAGCTCCATATGGATTCAGAAAGATGATCGGCGCGTCAACGCGAAAAGTCTGCTCGGCGTGCTTTCCATGGCGATCTCCGGCGGTTCGACCGTAACGCTCATCGCGGACGGTCCCGACGAAACGGAAGCCCTGAACGGACTGGAACTTCTTGTCAGCACGGAGCTTTGAGCTCCCTCCATTCCCCACATATAATCCACGGCAGATAACGGCATGCAGAATATGCAGACACGTTCTCTGTCGTTTTTCATTACGGAGGAATCATGGTAAATCCCGAATACGCAGAAAGACTGCGGGAAAAGGCCGCATCTCTTCCCTTCTCTCCCGGCGTATATATCATGCGGGACACCGCAGGCAAGGTCATTTACGTCGGAAAATCCCGCGCGATCAAAAACCGAGTATCGCAGTATTTTCATGAAAACAGCGGAAACGGTCCCAAGACGGACGCCATGACCTCCCGCATATTCGATTTCGACTATATCCTATGCGACACCGAGATCGAGGCGCTGACGCTGGAAAACAGTCTGATCAAGCTCTACCATCCCAAATACAACATCAAGCTCAAGGACGATAAAGCCTATCCCTATCTGAAAGCGACGGTCGACGAGGAGTACCCTCGCTTTCTGGTGACGCGACGGCGCGATTCGGATAAGGCGAAATATTTCGGTCCGTATACCAGCACGGCCACGGCTTACGGCATCATTTCCGCTATGCAGAAAACCTTCGGGCTTCCCTCCTGCCGCCGTCTGTTCCCGCGCGACCGCGGACGGGTGTCAAGCTGCGTATACAAGCAGCTCGGCTGCGTCGCGCCGTGTGACCCGAATACCGCGCCGGAAGCATATCGGGAAGCGTTTTCGGAGGCGGTCTCTTTCCTGTCGGGAAATTATAACGCGGTCATCGCCGCGCTCACCGAAAAAATGAACTTCGCGGCGGAAAACCTCGCGTTCGAGGCCGCCGCCGCATACCGCGACCGGATACGCGCCGTCTCCAAGCTCGAGGAAAAACAAAAGGTCGTCGCAAATCCCGATACGGAACGCGATATCGCCGCGTGGTATGTGGGCGACCCCGTATCTGCTATCTGCGTTTTCTATATCCGCAGCGGCAAGCTGATCGATTCCGAAATATTCTATTTTTCCGGAGGGGAGATTCTCGACAGCGCTGCCGTTGCCTCCTTTCTCGCCGAGCTCTACAACAGGCGGGAATATATCCCGCACGAGATCGATCTTTCCGAGCCGCTTGCCGAAGAAGATATCGCAGCGCTTTCCCCTTGGCTTTCGGAAAAAGCAGGATATCGCGTCACGCTCCGCACACCGGTGCGCGGAGAAACCAAGCGCCTTTGCGATATGGCAAAGGAAAATGCCGGACAGCGCGCCAGGGAATATGCCCGCATGATGGAAAAGGACGAAAAATCCATCGTAAGGCTCGCCGCACTCTGCGGACTGGAAACCGTGCCGGAACGGATCGAGGCCTTCGATATCTCCAATTTTGGAGACGAAGCGATCACCGCAGGAATGGTCGTCTATGAAAACGGGAGACCTAAAAAAAGCGATTACCGGCTTTTCACGATCAAATCCGTCGCCGGACGCGACGATTATGCCTCTATGCGGGAGGCGGTCGGACGGCGGATCGCCCATTTGAACGACAAGGGAGCCGTTCCGCCCGACCTGCTTCTCATCGACGGCGGCGAAGCGCACAGAAGCGCCGCCGCAGAAGTCGTCGCCGAGGCCGGATTCGATATTCCCGTATTCGGCATGGTCAAGGACGACTATCACAAGACGCGCGCGCTCATAGGCGAGGGAGGAGAAATCTCCATCGCGGCGGAGCAGTCCGTCTACACGCTCATCTATAAAATCCAGGAGGAGGTGCACCGCTTCACCATCTCCAAAATGAGCGCCGCCAAGCGAAAAACCGAAAAGACCTCCGTGTTGGAGGAGATCGACGGCGTCGGAAAGTCACGCGCAAGGGCGCTGCTTGCGCGCTTCGGCGGGCTTTCGGGCGTCAAGGCCGCATCACCGGAGGAGCTCCGCACCGTGCGGGGCATCACCCCGGAAATCGCGGAAAATATACGCCGGCATTTTAAAAAATGACATGAGGAAGCCCTGAATATCTCAATAAGACCGGCGATTCGCTTTGCAAACGCCTGTCATTTTCCAAACATGCCTTGCCGCAATGACAACGGCTGCCGAAAAATTCATGACAAAGGACGATAATTACAAATGAGAATCATTACAGGAAGCGCCAGAGGCGCCACACTTGCCACGCTTGACGGAGAAGCCACCCGTCCCACGCCCGCCAAGGTAAAAGAGGCGGTATTCAGCTCCATACAGTTCGACATCGAGGGACGCCGCGTTCTCGATCTCTTCGCCGGCTCCGGTCAAATGGGACTCGAAGCGCTCAGCCGCGGCGCGGAAAAGGCTACATTTGTGGACAGCTCCCGCGAAGCGATAGACGTCATCAAGGCCAATGCCCAAAAAATTCATCTCTATCAAAAAACAAACGTCCTCTGCATGGACTGGAAGCAGTATATCCGGTTTGCAAAAGGAAAAAACAAATTTGACATTGTCTTTCTCGATCCGCCGTATGGGCTCCGGATACTCCCGCAGGTGACGGCGGAGCTTTACGACGCAGGGCTTCTCGCAGACGGCGCCATCCTCATCTGCGAGGACGAACGCCTCGGCCTTGCCGACGACGTCATGGTGGAAGCACGCTATCAAAAAATCAAGGACGCGCGGTACGGCCGCGTATCGATCACCTATCTTGCTCCGCTCGCACAGGGCGGCGAGTGAGTCCCGCGGCTTCAAGGGAGGGAAACCCGAATGAAAAGCAAAAAAGCACTGATTCCCGGGACCTTTGATCCCGTGACCCGGGGACATCTCGCAATCATTGAGGCGGCAGCCGCGCTCTTTGACGAGGTGACGGTCTGCATCCTGATCAATCCGGAAAAGCACTGCATGTTCGATGAGGCTACGCGCATGGAGGCGCTGAAAGCCGCGGTAAAAGGGCTTGACAATGTGACGATCGCATCCTGCCACGGCATGACTGCGGATTACGCGAAGGAAATCGGCGCCGACGCCATCGTGCGTGGGATACGGAACGAAAAGGACACGGCCTACGAGCTGGAAATGGCGGACTTTAACCTCCGCCGGACCGGTGTAAGAACGGTCTTTTTCCCAGCCCCACGGGAGCTGTGCGCTCTTTCCTCCACGAAAGCAAGAGAGAAGCTCCTGTCGGGAGAAATGCCGGATACTTCTCTTCCGGTCGGCGTTTTGGATATTCTGAAAAATGAAAAAAGGGATGGGGCTGATTGAGATACCGGACTTTTGATAGCATTAAGATCGCGGTATTTCTGCTAAATATGCAAAAATTAAATTTTCAGGGGAACTTATATGAAAGTTTTGGTAATCACAGGGAGCGAACACAAGCATGGCACAACAGCAATGCTGGCAGAAAATTTGATAAAGGGCGCAGCAGAGACCGGTCATGATATCTTTCGCTTCGATGCCGCCTTTCAAACGATACATCCCTGTATCGCTTGCGAGAAATGCCACAGGACAGACAGCGGCTGCATCTTTCAAGACGATATGCAGAAGCTCAATCCAAAGCTGCTGGATGCCGATGCTGTTGTCTTTATCTCACCAATTTACTACTATGCGATGAATACACAGATCAAAACGGTTATCGACCGTTTTTATGCAAATGATGCGGCTCTACATAAACATAAAAAAACAGCATTGATGATAACAATGGCGGATGACACCATGGAGTCAGCCCAAGGGGCGATCGCCTCCTTTAAGGGCATGGCGAGCTTCCTCGAATGGGAGATCGTGGGCATAATTGCCGGCGTATCCTGCGCGGACATAGAGGCATTGGAGAAAACCGATTATCCCAAACAGGTATAAAAAAAAAAAAAAAATCTGTAATCACAAAACAAAGCGCCCCCTCCTCCGACGACCGGAAAGCCGTCGGAGGAGGGGGATTTGTCAGCTCGTATAATCGCTGTTATCGGAAAAAATGTTGTAATTGTTGGCAAGCGTGTTCCACGTCTGTTTATCGACGATCCCTGTCACCGGAAGTCGGTTGATCTCCTGAAATCGGCGGATCGCATCCGATGTTTCCTGATCAAAGATCCCGCTCGGCACGATATTCTCAAAATCGTCGTAAACGACCGCCACCGCAGATAAAATGATCTGTATGATATAGATGATATCGCTTTTTTCTCCAAGATGGGTCTTATAATCCGGATTCGGAAACGGAATGATCGCGATCCCCGGCGTCGTTTTATAGACGGCGTTCCCATACTCCTCCTTGACCTTGTTCCAAGTCGCAAAATCGACGATCCCCGTACTTGGAAGTCCATACAAGGCCTGAAATTCTTTTACGGCCGTCTCGGTTTCCGTACCGAAAATGCCATCCGGTGCGATCACCTTCATATTCTTGTTTGTCTGAGCGATTTTTCGCAGCTTCGACTGAAGCTCGTAGATTTCATCCTGGCGTGCTGTATTCATATTATCCCTCCCCGTCTCCTATCGAAAGATCATTTCCGGAAAACTGCCCCTCCGCTCTGCCGGAGCCCGCTTCCACATCGTTGTAAATATTCGCAAGCGTATCCCATGTAAGCGGACCGACGATTCCGTTGATCGGATAGCCGAACACTGCCTGCACAGCATATATGGCGTCCCTCGTATTCTCATCATAGATGCCGGTCAGCGGTATCTCCGGAATCTCCTCGTATACGCCCGCCGCCGCATTGATGAAGCTTTGCAGCTGCTCCACCTCAGGACCGGTGGAGCCAAGCTTTAAAAATGTCCCGGGAAACGGCGGAACCTCAGCGCCGGACTGTTCGGGCGATAAGCTCTGTATGATCCCGTAATAGGCATCGAAAAGCAGATTCCACGTCGCATCGTCGACAACCCCGGTCGCCGGCAGTCCCGCATAGGTTTGAAACGCGATAACCGCGTTTTTCATCTGCTCGTCAAAAACGCCGTTCATGGATACGGAGGGCACCTCCGCTATGAATTCTGCGACCGTATTCAGATAATATTGAACGACGCTGACCTCATATCCCGTATCGCCCTCCGACATCACCCCCTGAAACTGCTGCACGACCTCATCGAACGTCAAGCCCTCGCTGAAAAGCTCATTGAGCCTTTTGACAGCGTTATAAACAAATTGGATCTTATACCAAGTAGCCTTGCCTACGATCCCATCCACATCGAGATCGAATACCCGCTGAAATTCCCTAACGGCGTTTTCCGTTTCCACACTGAAAATACCGTCCACGGGTTCGATTTTCGGTATGGACGGATAGTTCGCGGATATCCGGTTCAGCCTTGTCTGCACAAAGGCTACGTCATTGCCCACACTTCCGAGCCGAAGCAGGATCTCCGGCACAGACGGTTCGATCTCGCTCACCGGCGCATTGTAAACAATATTGATATCGTCTCCGTAATAGGTACGCAGAATATCATACGGTACATAGCCCAAATTGGCAAGCTCCACAGAGCCCCACTGAGAAAGTCCCTCGCAGGTCACGGTCGTACCGTTGCAGTACACCGCAAAAAGCGGCTCGATGTTGTTTCCCCGCCGGATATAATTGTTAAAAATTTCATCGACGATCCTGCTGATATTTTCAAAAATGTCCCGACCGTATACGAAGGACTGATCCATCGCAGTCGAATTGGTGATATCGAAATCATACCCGCGGGACGGATAATATTCGGTGTAAATCCTGTTGAGCGCAAAGGATATCTGTGCTAAAATATTGGCGCGCAGCGCACTTTCCGGCCATGTCGGATAGATTTCACTCGACGCCACGTTTTTTATGTAATCCGGAAACGGGACCGTTACATTCTGAGCCGGAGAATCCGGCGCGCCGAGATGAACGGTGATATATTCCGGAATAACCGGATATGGCATAGTTTACACGCTCCTTTTCCTTTATAAATTCGGTTTTCTGATATTCTCATTGATAATGAGACTGCCCGACGGATATCTTGAGGATTCCGAGCTGCTGACCGGAATCATCCACGCAGGCTGGATAGAAGTGACTCCCGGGTAGATGGGAACATGCGTGTTGACGATCCCATAATAGCCGTCGGCCGAAATCTCAATCGAAACGTCCGTATACGGCTTTGCACCGCCCGGAGAAAGGGACTCCGACGGCGACGGCGTCGGAATTTCAAGCGGCTGGGTCTTTCCATCCGCGTCGGTATTCATGACCGAGATTAGGCGGCTGGTCCCATCGTCCAAAATCTCTCTGACGACGACGGTAGCTCCGACGATCGGGATCGCGTTCCTCGCAGAGGTCGTTTGCACGATCAGCCTTCCGTAATAATTCGCATTGACTGTGTTATCCATAGTTTAAGCTCCATTCCGCCGCAAAGCGGCATCGTTACACAAGCATGAGCCGCAGGGCTTCACGCCGAAGATATCCAAACTAATACAGTATATGACAAAATTTTTTCGCCGTTACTTCATATCCCTTTACAAACGGTACGGATTGTGATAAAATTTGCATGGTCGTTTTCCGTTCCGCGTCTCGGCGCGGAACCGGTCAAAACGGAGAAAGAGGTAAATTCTTCATGAAAAGAGAACTGTTAAACTACGACATTTTTCCTAAGGTATTCCCGACCGACACCTGTGTACGCTTCACGGTCAAGCCGCTCGGCGGACACGCGGCGTTTGAGTCCGGCGCAGAGCATACCGTCTCCATTTACGCGATGGACAAGGGCGATCCTGCAAGATATCCGGGAAGGCACGGCCTGACGGAATATAAAGTGGTCCCGGACGGCGACGGCTGTATCCGCGTTACCCACACCTTCCGCGGTGAGAGCGAATACTATGTCCGGATCTTCAAGGAAGGCGCCCGCATCGTTCAGCTTTCCGTTTATGCGGTGCTGCCCGATCTCGTCGGACGCTATCCGTACATGGGAGATATGCACATGCACTCCACGATGTCGGACGGCAAGGAGCATCCGTATATCGTCGCGGCAAACTACCGGAAATTCGGCTATGATTTCATGGCGATCACGGATCACCGAAAATTCTACCCCTCTTTGGAAACCCGCAATTTTTACAGCGATCTGAACTTAGACATCCGGTTTTATACCGGCGAGGAAATCCATCTTCCCGGGAACGACATTCATATCGTCAATTTCGGCGGCGATTACAGCATCAACGGATTGCTGGAATCCTCACAACAGTTTATCTGCCGCGGCGCCGACCCGAAATGGCGCTCCATCGACGGAAGCTGCCCCGACGTTCTCACCGTCCCCCAGTATGAAGAGGAAGTAAACGCGCTCATAGGGACGCTGAACATTCCGGAGGGAATCGAAAAATTCCAATATGCGTCCTGCGTTTGGATCCTGAACCACATCAGAAAAGCGCACGGACTCGGAATTTTCGCCCATCCGTACTGGATTTCAAATGTTTTTCAGGTGCCGGAGACATTCATCGATTATCTGTTTGAAACCCATCCGTTCGACGCCTTTGAAGTTTTCGGCGGAGAGCCGTATTTTGAGCAAAACGGATTCCAGGCCGCCAAATATTATGAATTCCGGGAAAAAGGCATCAAGGTTCCGATTGTGGGAAATACGGATTCTCACGGCTCGACGGAATACAACCCTCTCATGAAAACCGCGCGCACGATCGTATTTGCCAAGGAAAACACAAGAGACGAGATCGTGTCTGCCGTCAAGAATTTTTACAATGCGGCGGTCCAGGACATCGGCGAGCATCTCGAGGTGCTGGGCGATCTGCGCATGATGAAATATGCGTGGTTCCTTCTCACGAATTATTTCCCGCTCCACGACGAGCTTTGCTTCGAGGAGGGACGGCTGATGAAGGAATACGCCTGCGGCGACGCAGAAGCCGGAGACGAGCTGCGCCGCATGGGGGCGGACGGCACGCCGCAGGTGATGAGCCGCCAGCTTCCGCTGTCACAGTACTGTGAGCTGCGCGGAGATTATGCAGACGACGAACTGCAGGTGCAGATCTGCGTCACGGGGAGCGAGGCGGAGCTTGTGCACATGGAAGACGAACCGGCAAAAATTCTGTTATCGGCGAACCTTCTTTGCCAGTGCGTTGCCATGCAGGGCTATGATCTGACGCTTACCGAGGATGCGTATGCCACAAGGGGTGATTTTTCGCCTGTGTGGAGCGAGGTTCGTCTTCCGTGTTTGCTCGACCGGCAGTTGCCCGGCGGTACGCTGCGCGGGAGCGTCCCCAAGCAGGCGCGCGCGGTTCTCGACAGCACGCTCTACTTAGACAGCGTCTCGCAGCAGAAAAAAGACGGCGGCATTCAGCTGAGCGCACCGGCAACAGTGAACATTCTCTACATGGACGAGGACGGCGCGCTCCAGTCGGCAATTGTGCGCGACCAGGTTTCCTGCACGGTAGCGGCAGGCGGCGGCACAATATGCCAGGCAAACGTACAGCCGGGCAGAGACGGCTTTGCAGCGCCGTCCGGCGGCGGAATCGACGTGCGCTATGATGTGAGCTTCCATGCAGATTGCTGCTGTGATCAGGCGCTGCGGACGCTGACGGGCGGCGCATTGGAAGAAGGCGAAAAGACGGCTGACCAGACGCAGAGCCTCTGGGAGCTTGCGAAAGCGTATCGGACGAGCGAGCAGGCGATTGCCGATGCAAACGGCATTTCGACCGGAGAGGTCGAGCAGGGGACGCTGGTCCTCATTCCGGTGTAGCGGCATGGCGGTAATGCTGGATTCCATCGAGCAGGGATAAGAACAGGGAGGCGGTAACGTGGACGAAGCAAGGCATCTTTACGATCAGATTGCGAAAAGGACCGCCGGCAGCATCTACATCGGCGTTGTCGGACCGGTCCGGACCGGAAAATCAACCTTTATCAAGCGCTTCATGGAGCAGCTGGTGCTGCCCCATCTGGAAAACACCTATCAGCGCGACCGCGCGCGAGACGAGCTGCCGCAGTCCGGCTCGGGGCGGACGATCATGACGACGGAGCCGAAATTTGTGCCGGAGCAGGCGGTGGAAATTTCGCCGGACGGCGTGTCAAAGCTCAAGGTCCGGCTGATCGACTCGGTCGGCTATCTGGTGCCGGGCGCAATGGGCGCAGACGAGGAAGGAACGCCGCGGATGGTCATGACGCCGTGGGCGCCGGAGGAAATTCCGCTGGCGCAGGCGGCGGAGATCGGCACGAAAAAGGTCATGGAGGAGCACAGCAGCATCGGCATTGTCATGACGACAGACGGCAGCATCACGGATATTCCGGCGGGTGACTATGAACAGGCGCAAAGCCGCGCGATTTCCGACATGCTGGCAACCGGAAAGCCGTTTGTGATTCTGGTGAACTCCGAGCACCCCGAGAGCGCAGAGGCAAAAAATCAGGCGCGCAGGCTGTCGCAGCAATACGGCGTCGGCGCGCGGGCAGTCAATGCACTCACGATGGACGAAGAGCAGATTCAGAGCATCCT
>URZF01000040.1 GCA_900552255.1 uncultured Eubacteriales bacterium
ATAAAGCTTCTTGCGTTTGTCAAGGGGGATTTTGAATATTTTCGTGCTTTACGCCAAAGTTTTCCCTTTATCAAAGGGAAAACTTCTATTCCAAAAAATAAAATTCTTAAAAAAACGGACGCGGATGCGTCCGTTTTTTCTTTTATTTTGTTCCAAACAAGCGATCTCCCGCGTCGCCAAGGCCGGGCACAATATAGGCGTGTTCATTGAGCTTTTCATCCACTGCGGCAACATAAATATCGACGTCGGGATGCGCTTTCTGCACAGCTGCGACGCCTTCCGGCGCTGCGACAAGACACATCAGCCGCAGATTCGTGCAGCCTCTTTCCTTGAGCTTCGTCAATGCGTCACATGCGCTGCCGCCGGTCGCAAGCATCGGATCGACGACAATGACGATCCTCTCGGAAATATCCATCGGCAGCTTGCAGTAATATTCGATCGGCAAATGCGTCTCCGGATCGCGGTAAAGTCCGATATGACCTACCTTCGCAACCGGAACCAGCTCCAAAAGCCCGTCCACCATGCCGAGTCCCGCGCGCAGAATCGGAACGACGGCCAGCTTTTTGCCGGAAATCACCTTTCCTGTCATCTTGCAGAGCGGTGTTTCGATTTCCACATCCTCAAGGGGCAGATCGCGCGTCACTTCGTAGCCCATCAGCATCGCGATTTCATCGAGCAGCTCGCGAAAATCCTTGGAGCCTGTTTCCTTTTTTCTCATATAAGTGAGCTTGTGCTGGATCAGCGGATGATCGATCACGTGAAGTTCGCTCATTTTTATTCTCCTTTATATTTTGATTCTCGATTTGTATTGTAACATAGACACGGCCTCTTTGCAAGGATAAAACGACAATTTTCAGGAATTTTCTCGAAAATGTGCTTTTCTCATTGAAGAGAAAAGCACCAAAAGACTCACCGAGACTCCCGTCTCGGACTCTCATGCTTCTGCTGGGAAGTGTATACCCACGGCTCGAAAGGTGTTGCAGTGCTCGCAAAGCTCGCACAGGGCCCGCAGGCGCAAGGCGCGCGCCGTATGAGCGCCTTCCGGAGCGATGTTTGCGAAAATGGCGGCGGCCCGCGGATCACGCGAACGAAGCGAGCGTGGATGCCGTCTTTTATAGCCGCCACCGAACTGCTGCCAGCCGCACAGACGGTCAAGCGGTACGCTTGCAGCTTCTTTTCGTTCTTTTCTTGTCCGTACAAGAAAAGGACACGTTTCTCCTTTGCCAAAGGAGAAAAATACGTGCTTTTCTCACTGAGGAGAAAAGCACCAAAAGACTCACCGAGACTTCCGTCTCGGACTCTCATGCTTCTGCTGGGAAGCGCATACCCACGGCTCCCAATAGTTGTTTGCTCTCGCTTTGCTCGGCAAGCCAACATTCGCCGTGCGGGAAGTAATTGCCGCTGGGAAGCCCGCGCCCGCAGGCGCAAGGCGCGCGCCGTGTGAGCGCCATCCGGTGCGATGTTCAAGAAAGGGGCGGCGGTTGACGGATCACGCGAACGAAGTGAGCGTGGACGCCGTCTTTCATAGCCGCCACCGAACCGCTGCCGGCCGCACAAACGGTCAAGCCGGAGGCTTGCGGCTTCTTTTCGTTCTTTTCTTTCCGCAAAGAAAAGCATGCGTTCTCCCTTTACAAAGGAGAATAATTCACTTTTATAAAAAAGATATCTTTTTCATCTCCAAGGAAAAGGTTCTCCCCTCAAGATAGGAAAGCGCCGACGGCTCGTCCTTCTCAAAGCGGATCTTATAGGCGCAAAGCGCTTGACGATACCGCCCCGCCGCCCTGTCCGCTCCGTTTTCCGCATACTTGCCGTCGCCGACGAGCGGATGCCCGATGCTCGCCATATGCGCACGAATCTGATGCGTGCGCCCGGTCACAAGCTCCACCTCCAGCACCGCTTCCTCTTTTTCGGCATCAAGGACACGGTATTTTGTGATAATTTTCTTGAAATCACCGCGGGCACCGCGCGGAATGCTCTTATAAACCGTAACGCGGTTCGCACCCGCATCCTTTATGAGATACCCTTCAAGCGTCGCTTCCTGCGGCGCCGGGACACCATGCACCCTGCAAAGATAATATTTTGTAATCGTGCGCTTCTTGATTTTCTCGTTGAGGATCCGCAGCGCCTCGGCATTTTTCGCCGCAAGCACAAGCCCTGAGGTATTGCGGTCGATCCGGTTGCAGAGCGCCGGCGCAAAGGAATTCTCCTTTTCCGGCTCGTATTCGCCTTTTCTCCAAAGATACGCCTTGACATGCTCGATAAGCGTGTTGCGCTCGCCCGCGCTGTCACTGTGGGAAAGCATGCCGACCGGCTTGTTGCAGACGATCAGATTCTCATCCTCATAGACGACCTCAAAGGCCGGACGGATGTTTTTAAAAAGCGCCTCAGACGGCGCCCGCTCCAAAAATTCAGGAAGGACAAAAAGCTCGACTGTGTCGCCGGCCGCAAGCATCTGCCCCGCGTCGGCACGCTTGCGGTTCACCTTGATTTTCTTCGTCCGAATGAATTTATACATCATGGATTTCGGCAGATTCCGAAAGGTTTTAGAAAGAAATTTATCCAGCCTCTGGCCTGCGTCGTTCGCGCCGACTGTAAGCTTCTCCATATCACGCCTCTCCTTTTTATACAAGCGGCTGCGCCGTAAGATAGGTTCCGTCAAAATCCGTGAGCTTCACGCGGAGGATACCACCCGCAAGCTCCTCCGCCGTTTTCATTTTCACCTCGAGCATGTCCTCGGAATGACCGACCATATAGTCGCCCATCCGCGTCTCAAACAGCACCTCGCGCCTGCCGCCCACAGCGGCGCGGCAAAGCCCGTCCGACAGGCGCCTGCCCACCGTTTCCAGCCGGTGCAGCCTTTCGCGCTTGACGGCTTCCGGTATCTGTCCCGCCATCGCCGCCGCGGGCGTTCCCTCCCTTGCGGAAAACGGAAAAATATGCATGTGCAGAAATCCGATCTGCTCCGCTATATCCACGGTGGCAAGAAAATCCGCCTCCGTCTCGCCGGGAAAGCCGACGATGATATCGCAGGTGAAAGTGACATTCGGGATTGCCTTTCGCAGATATGCCGTATTTTTCAGCACCTGTTCTCTGTTATACCGGCGCTTCATCGCCGCAAGCACGGCACTGCTGCCGCTCTGCAGGGAAAGATGAAAGCTCGGCATGATCCGCGGCTCCGCGGCGATCTCATCACAGAAGCGGTTTGTCAAAACGGACGGTTCAAGCGACCCCGTGCGCACACGCTCGATCCCCTCAACCGCAGCGGCCTCCCGCATCAGCCGCCAAAGCGGATATCCGCCGATGTCCTTCCCATAGGAAGCGGCCTCGATTCCCGTAAGAATCACCTCGTGACAGCCTGCGGCAGCGAGCGCTCTCACCTCGGCGATCACCTCTTCCGGCGGACGGGAGACCACGCCGCCGCGCGCCTTCTTGATAATGCAGTAGGTGCAGTTGTTGTCACATCCATCCTCGATCTTCACATATGAGCGACCGCGTCTTGCGCGCGGGAGCGTCAGCTTTTCGAGCGGCGCCGCGTCGAGGTCGAGCACCTCGCACGACACACTCCTTTTGACGCCCTCCCGCACAAGATAGGCCGCCGTTTCGGCGGCGGAACGCTTATTCCGATTCCCGCAGACATAATCCACCCCGGGGATGCGCGCCGCCTCCTCCGCCTTCAATTGGGAAAAGCAGCCCGTGACGAGCACGAACGCCGCCGGATTTTTCGCCGCGGCACGCCGGATCATTTGGCGGGATTTCCGCTCTGATTCGCCGGTCACGGCACAGGTATTGATGATATAGACGTCGCAGACCTCGGAAAAATCCGCGACGGCAAATCCGAGGGCTTCGAGCTCCGCCTCGATCGCCTCGGATTCGTATTGATTCACCCGGCAGCCGAGCGTACAGACCGCCGCCCTCGGCCGTGCAGATTCCACCATGAAAAATTCCCCTTACAACATTTTTGTCATTTTGTTTTTCCGTTTATAAATCCGGCCGCGGCTTCGCTCTTTTATATTCAATCGGCACAAAAACGGTTTATACGTCGCCCTATTCGGTTTTTTCCTGCAGATCTCTTTTCAGCAGGATCATATCCCGCAGCAGGACGCCGTCCTCTACGATCTCATGGCCGTAATTCGTGATAAAAAAATCCGGGATCCTCGCGTATTCCGTGAAGCCGCATTTCCGGTAAAAGCTCGTTGTCGCGGGAGCCTCTCCCGTACCGACGACAAGCTCTCCGTATCGGCCGGCATAACGCGCGCAGACAAATTCCACGATCCGCGCGCCGTATCCCATACGCTGAAATGCAGGCGCCACCGCGAGATTTTTGAGCTCCGCGCCGGCCTCGTCCGCGACGACGACACATTCCCCGACCACCTCGCCGTTTTCGGTAAAAACGAACATATCCCCTCTGCCAAGATAGCGGTCTACCATGCTCTCCTCTTCGTCGGCAAGCAGCAAAAGCGGCAGATATTCTTTTTTGCGGCCGGTAATCTGTATCACTTCCATAAGAAAGCCTTCCCCTCCGTCAGACAGCAAAAATGGGATGGAAACCATTCCATCCCATTATAGCATCCACACGGAGAAAATGCAAGAATCATTTCGAGGGGGAGCAGAGGAACCAGCTGAAAAGACGCGGGAACAGCGTGAAAAAGCCGATTTTTTCGACGGTCTCATCCGCAAGAATATCCGCGGTCCCCAGCTCCTTTCCGTCGAGCAGATACGTCACCGTGCCGATTTTCTCGCCCTTGACGATCGGAGCCGCCAGCTTCTCCGGCATATCGATCCGTTTTTCGATCTTGCTCTCCGTTCCCTTTTCCACGGTTTCCGAAAAGGTTTCATGCACGGTTTTCAGCGTATTCTGCACACCGCCCGTGACGCGGACAGTCTCACATTCCGCGCTTTCGTCCGTATAGCTCGCATAATTCGCAAAGCCGAAATCAAAGAGAGAGGCGGCGAGCGCGTTGCGCACGTCTCTTGTCGGCGAGCCCATAACGACGGCGATGAGGGAAAGTCCGTCGCGCTCCGCGGTCGCAGAAATACAGAATTTTGCCTTCGCCGTCGAACCGGTCTTGAGTCCCGTCGCGCCCTTATAGAAACGAATCAGGCGATTGGTATTCGTAAGGCCGAATTCGCCGTCGCGGATGGTGTCCATCCAAATCGTGCTGTAATTGAAAACCGCCTCATGCTTGATTACCTCGCGCGTCATGATCGCGATATCGCGCGCGCTTGTGACATGATTGGTCGCCGTGTCGTCGAGCCCGTTCGTATTCTCGAAATGCGTGTTCTCCATGCCGAGCTCCACGGCGCGCGCGTTCATCTTGGCGACAAAGGATTCCTCGCTGCCGGCTATGTACTCCGCAAGCGCCACCGCAGCGTCGTTCGCAGAGGCCACGATCAGGCTTTTGAGCAGGTCGTCGACGCTCATTTCCTCGCCGACCTTGAGATAGATTTGAGAGCCGCCCATGCTCGCCGCATTCTCGCTCGCCTGCACCATATCGGAAAGCTTGATGGTCCCGGCGTCGAGAGCCTCGAAAACGAGCAGCATCGTCATCACTTTGGTGACGGATGCGGGCGGGAGCGCCTCGTCCGCGTTCTTTTCAAAGAGGACCCTGCCGGTTTTCGCATCCATCAATATGCAGGAGACGGCGTCCGCCTCCGCCGTATATTCCGGAGCCGCCGAAACACCCGCCGCAGCGGACAAGAATACGAATAAAGCCGCCAGCACGGCACATAAAAGTCTTGATTTCTTCACGATAACCTCCCACGCCGCGAGGAGCGGCAATCAAACTTCCGGACGGATTCCGTCCTGTCCGGTTCATTCATATGCCGCGGAAGAAAAAAATATGCCCCCGCACACACGCGGGAGCACATATTTGCCATAAATTTTAATCGACAATATAGTCTTTCAAGCTGTCGATGAGCTTATCGCAGTCGTCGTTGTGCGCGGTCAGCGTGATGGGATTCATCAGATCCAGACTGAAAATACCCATGATCGACTTGGCATCGACGATATATCTGCCGCTGGAAAGGTCGATATCCCCCTCGAATTTGCGCACGATCTCAACGAAATTGCGCACGGCCTCTATCGAAGAAAGACGAATTTTAACGGTTTTCATATTCACAATCTCCTTTTATCGTTCTTAGATTCTTTTACACTTTCAATATTTATATCATACCAACATTCTTCCCCGTTGTCAATATGAAAACCGAATTTTTCCTCCGCATTTTAACGTGCGGATTCCTCGTATTTCGACAGTTTCCCTGCCGCCGTCAATTTAACAAGAACAGTGTAAATGAATAGTAAAGGATATACAGCATCCATGCCGCAAAAAGAAGGATTCCCCAAGATGCGAGCTTGGAGATCCGCGTAAACATGGAAAACAGCACCGCAAGACATATAACGATCACCGCCACAAGAAGCGTGGCAAGAAAGAAGCTCGCGGCCTTGTATACGACCGGTATCCATACATAACACAGCACAAGCGTGCAGGCGGCAAGAATCGCCGCACGCTTTTTCGCCGTCTGTGACCGGTAGCACGGCGCGGCAAGCGCGATGGCGACGGATGCGCCGAACGCAGCATAGGCGATGATCCAAAACAGCACCATAAAAAACGGCGCCATCGCGCACTTCGGCTGAAAACAATACCAGTATACATATTTATCGACGCCGCTTATCGCAAATAGGACGCCAAGCAGGACACAGGCCCCCGCGATGATGAGCACCAGCGTTTTATTCATGCACGCGATCTCAGACCGCATCCGCCTTTTGATATCTCCCATTCCCTTCATATCGGTTTCCCCCTTATCAAGCTGTTTTCCATCCATATGCGGAGTCGGAAGAAAATATGAGCATTTTGTCGTTTTCCGGCATGTCCGCGATGAGGAGAAAATCCCGCCTTATTTTCAGTCGCTGCGGTGAACGCTATGCTTTCCGGTGGAATGAACCACGGCAGAGATACAGCACTGTCGGAATCAAATAATCAGGAGGCTACCGCTTATGAAGAATAAAAGAATTTGCAAAACACTTTCCGCCCTTTGCCTGACAATGGTTGTGGCATTTGGCTTTACGATCCCTGCTTTCGCACAGGGGTCAGAACAGGCTCCGGCGGCACCGGCAGAGGATTCTACCAATGACAGCAATGTGATTGTGGAAGAAACAGAACCGGCACCGGCACTTACACCGGAGGGGAATGCGGCATTGGTGGATGATTTTGGAGGCAATAAGCAGCTTATTACTGTTACGACCAAAGCTGGAAATTACTTTTACATCCTGATTGATAGGGCGAATGAGGACAAGGAGACTGCTGTTCACTTTCTGAATCAGGTGGACGATGCAGACCTTGCGGCGCTGATGGAAGATGGAAAACCCAAAGAGGAGATGCCTGCGGTATGCAGCTGTTCAACAAAATGTGAAGCAGGGGCAGTCAATACGGCCTGCCCGGTCTGCGCAACTGATAAGAGTAAATGTACGGGCAAAGCACCGGAACCTCCGGCAGAAACATCGGAGCCGGAAAAGGAGAAGCCTGCCGGATTGAACCCGGCTGCGCTGGTCCTTTTGCTGGCTCTGCTGGGAGGCGGTGGCGTATTTGCCTACTTGAAGCTCGTTAAGAACAAGCCTAAGACCAAGGGCAATGACAGTCTGGACGATTATGATTATGGCGAGGAAGATTCCGAGGAATGGGAAACCGAGGATGAGGAGTCGGACGAGCCGGATGCTGACGGGGGCAGCACAGAAGAAGATGACGAGGACAGCGTGAAATGACCCGATTCACAGACAGTCCCTATGAACGCATGATGACACGCAGGCCGGAGGGCGGGAAGGAAACTTCCCGTCCTCCTTCTTTACCCCACAGCCACCCCTGCTATGGTTGCGGGAATTATGGAAGACCCTGCGTAGGTATCTGTCACCGGGAAATGTCCCGATGGCTCAAAGAGAGGAGGAACCATCATGGCTCAACATAAATTGATAATTGCCGAAAAACCATCAGTTGCCCAGAGTTTGGCTGCGGTAATCGGTGCAACTGCTCGTAAGGACGGGTATTTGGAGGGTAACGGTTGGCGTGTCAGCTGGTGCGTAGGCCATCTGGCCGGTCTTGCAGATGCAGACAGCTATGACCCCAAGTATGCCAAGTGGCGATATGATGACCTGCCTATCCTGCCGGAGCATTGGCAGATGGTGGTGGGAAAGGACAAGAAAAAGCAGTTTGATATTCTCAAAAAGCTGATGAACGCCCCGGATGTGACCGAAGTGGTAAATGCCTGCGATGCCGGACGCGAGGGCGAGCTGATCTTCCGCAGCGTCTATGAGCTGGCAGGCTGCCAAAAGCCGATGAAAAGGCTCTGGATTTCTTCAATGGAGGACTCCGCCATAAGGGAGGGCTTTGCAAACCTGCGTCCAGGTGTAGATTATGATGGACTTCGGAAAGCTGCTCTCTGCCGTGCCAAGGCCGACTGGTTGGTAGGGATCAATGCGACAAGGCTTTTTTCCGTGCTGTACCACCGCACCCTCAACATCGGGCGCGTGATGTCCCCAACGCTGGCACTGATTGTCCAGCGAGAAGCTGAAATCGACACATTTAAGCCGGTTCCTTTTTATACCGTGGCGCTGGAGCTGCCCGGTCTTACCGTATCCGGGGAGCGCATGAGTGACCGAGCAAGCGCAGAGCAGCTGAAAGAAGCTTGCCAGGATGCAGCTGTCACAATCAAAAAAGTGGAGTGCAAGGAAAAGTCAGAAAAGCCGCCTGCCCTCTATGACCTGACTACTCTGCAAAGAGATGCCAACCGCCTGCTTGGATTTACAGCCCAGCAGACCCTGGACTATCTGCAAAGCCTGTATGAAAAGAAGCTCTGCACCTATCCCCGTACTGACAGCCGCTATCTGACGAGCGATATGGCTGAAAGTCTGCCTGTGCTGGTCAATCTGGTTGCCAAGGCCATGCCGTTTCGGAAAGGGATCGCCATTTCCTGTGATGCCGGTGCGGTCATCAACGACAAGAAAGTAACCGACCACCACGCAGTAATCCCTACCAGAAATCTCAAGGATGCAGACCTTTCTGCCCTTCCTGCGGGAGAAAAAGCGGTGCTGGAGCTGGTGGCCCTGCGTCTGATGTGCGCCGTAGCCCAGCCCCATATCTATTCGGAAACCGTTGTGATTGCAGCGTGTGCCGGTGGGGAGTTTACCACAAAAGGAAAAACGGTGAAGCACCCCGGATGGAAAGCACTGGAGGACGCTTATCGTGCCAAAATGAAGGATACAGAGCCGAAAAAAGAGGGCGTAGAGAAAGCCCTGCCGGAGCTGACCGAAGGACAGACCCTTTCGGTTTCTGCGGCAATCGTCAAAGAAGGCAAAAGCAGTCCGCCTCAGCACTTTACGGAGGACACCCTATTGTCCGCGATGGAGACTGCCGGAAAAGAGGATATGCCGGAGGATGCCGAGCGAAAAGGTCTGGGGACACCGGCCACTCGTGCCGGTATTTTGGAAAAGCTGGTATCTGCCGGTTTTCTGGAACGAAAAAAGAACAGGAAAACGGTGCAGCTTCTCCCTTCCCACGATGCAGTCTCCCTGATCACAGTCTTGCCGGAACAGCTGCAATCGCC
>URZF01000041.1 GCA_900552255.1 uncultured Eubacteriales bacterium
AAAAACGCAAAAAAATTTATTAAAAATCGACTAAAATATTCCCCATTATGCAAATTATGGCGTGATATCGCAAAATTCTATTCCGATTCCGCAACACCGGTGATCTCAAAGGACGCGCCGGAAGCTCCTGTCGCGTATAGATTGCCGGTGACGCCGTACATATTTTCCGTCAGGTATCGGACTGCCCGCAGGCTGGTCTCGATTTTCGCGGACAGCTTTTCACTGTCTCCGTAGAACAGCGTGTATTTGTTCATGAGGTTTGCGGTGATGTCGAATTTTTCCGATACGTCGATCCACGTCAGCTTGTCCGGAAAGGCGGCGTCATGAAAAACTGCAAGAATGTCCGCTGCCGCATTTCCGTCGTCTTGGTCGGTGAAAATAAGCGTTTTTCCGACCTCTGCCGTTTCGATTTCGGGAAGGATGACCAAGGTTCCCGCTTTTTCCGCTGCGGCAGCTTTGTCCGGTGTGCTTTCCAGCACCCGCAGCGTGTCGGATAGGATCAGGTAGGAGCCGTCGTGCTCCGTATAGTAAAGCGGCTCATATTCCTCGACCACGATTCTGATTTTCGAGGGAAGCCGGCGCTTTACGGTCACGGCTTTGATATACGAGCTTGTCTCTGCCGCGGCCGCGGCGATTTTCTCCTTATTGATCGCATATATGTGCCGTCCCGTTTTGATGCCGACAGCCTCGAGGATGGCTTCTTCTTCCGCTATGGCGGTATTTTCGACCGATATCGTTTTGATCCGACAGCCGAATAAGAAGAAAATGACGCACAAAAGGGTAACGGAAGTAAACCCGAATACAATGAAAAAATTGCGTTTTTTCAGGCTTTTTTCCGTTACCGGCGTTATGGGACGTGATTTGGTTTCCTTCATGTTATCGAACCCTGCCTTTCCGCTGCGGGATTTGCCGGAAAGCGGCGCGGACTGCCTTATCCTCCGTTCCCGACGAAGCGGCCGTCAGGCTTTGTTTTTCTTGATTAGTGTGAGTACGTCGCGGCTGAGGAGCATCAGAATATCCTCATAGATCGCCTCTTTTGCCGTCGGATTGGCGAACGCCTTGATATTCTTTGAAAGGGTATCCGCCGTTTTTTTGTTGTGCAGAATGTCGCATACGCTGTCATAGAGCGCGTTGGTCGTCAAATATTTTTCCTCTAGCATGATCGCGGCTCCCGCGTCGGCCAGACGCTTGGCATTTTCATACTGATGGTTGTTCACGACATTGGGCGAGGGAATCAGAATACAGGCACGGCCGAGCAGCGCCATTTCCGAGATGGTCATAGCTCCGGCTCGGCAGATGACGGCGTCCGCGGCTCTCTCCCAGAGCGGCATGTCGTAGATGTATTCGACAAGCCGGATATTCGGGCATTTGTCGAGTCCGTATTCCGCCGCCGTTTTCATCGCAGCCTCATGTTCGATTTTTCCGGTCGCGTGAATATGGAAAATGTCCGGCTCCTTTGCCGACAGCATGCGCATGAGCCCGAGCACCTCCTCGTTGATGCGCTCGGCGCCGAGACTGCCGCCGAAGGAGAGGATCACGTGCCGGGTGCCGGCGGGAATTTCCAGCGCTTTGCGCAGATTGCCGTCCGCTTTGCCGGACGGCGGCGAGATCAGCGGATTCCCGACGCACAGGATCTTATCCTTTTCCCTAAGGGCTTCGGCGGTGGAGGGAAAATTTGTATAGATCCGGTCGACCTCCTTTTCAAGCATCTTGACGGCTTTCCCGGGAATCGCATTGGATTCGTGGACGGCGGTCGGGATGCCGAGCTTTGCGGCGGCATGCAGGAGCGGCCAGCAGAGATAACCGCCGGTGCCGATCACGATATCCGGCTCGAATTCGAGCAGGAGCCGTTTGGCTTTGTGCGGAGCGGTAAAATAGTAGTAAGCGGTTTTGATGTTGGAAAGGGAGAGGCTGCGGCGAAGTCCGCGCATCTCTATATGATAGAGAGGATAGCCGGCTTTCGCCACGAGGCTGTTTTCGAGTCCTTTTTTTGTCCCGATAAAGGCGATTTCCGCGGTTTTATCATGATCCTTGATGGTGTTGGCGATGGCGATGGCGGGATTGATATGACCGCCGGTGCCGCCGCCCGCAAGAAGAACTTTCATGAGATTGGCATCCTTTCCGATGATAGTTTGCTTTCATGTCTCAGTCTTTCTCCGGAGGAGAAGCGCGAGATCGAGAGTATGATCCCCATTTCGGCGAGCTGCATGACAAGGGCGGTGCCGCCGTAGCTGAAGAACGGCAGCGCGATTCCCGTCGTCGGAATGGTCGCCGTCACCACTGCGATGTTGAGCAGCGCCTGAAGTCCTACTTTCGCGGTAAGACCTGCGACAAGCAGGGCGGAGAAGGTGTCCGGCGCTTTTTTCGCAATGTGAAAGCCTCGCCAAATGAGCATGATGAAGAGCGCGATAAGGACCAAAGCGCCGATGAGTCCGAGCTCCTCACAGACGATTGCAAAGATGAAGTCGTTCTGCGGCTCCGGAAGCCACAGATGCTTTTGATAGCTGTTGCCGAGTCCGACGCCGAAAAGCCCTCCGGAGCCGATGGCGAGCAGGCTTTCATACGGCTGAAAGCCCTTGTCGAGCAGATGCAGCTCCGGATGCAGCCATGCGTCGATGCGCGCCTTGGTATAGTCGGTAAACAAAATGATCCCGAGCGCCGCAGCGCCGAAGGTACCAGCGATGCCGCCGATCCATTTGATGCTGGCGCCGGACATGAAAATCATGCAGGCTCCGAGGAGAAAGAGGATGATCGTGCCCGACATGTGCTTTTCCAGCGCGGTCGTGGCGCAGACAAGTACGACCACGCACGCGGGGAAGAAAATGCCGTATTTGAAGGTTTTCATTTTCGATGCGAATTTGGATATGTAAAGCGCAAGCAGCAGGATCAAGGCGAATTTCATGATTTCGGAGGGCTGGAACTGGATGGGGCCTATTTTCACCCATCTTGTCGCGCCCTTGGCGGAGGATCCGATGCCGGGAACAAAGACGCACCACAAAAGGAGATAGGATACGCCGAAGATCGGAAGCGCCATCTTTTTGAGAAAGCTGTAATCGACGACGGACATTCCGATCATCGCGAGGATTCCGAGCACGCCCCATACGAGCTGTTTTTTGATGAAGTAAAAGCTGTCGCCTCCCATGTAGGCTTTCGCGTACACATAGCCGGAGGAGGATACCATGACGGAGCCGAAGCAGATGAGGAGCACCACCAAAATCAAAAAGGGCTTGTCAACGCCGCCGCGGACGCGGTAGACCGTCGTCTCGTCGGAGGAGACAAGCTCGTGCAGAAATTCCTTGACCGGATTTTTATGTTCCACGGGTGCCGTCATGCGGCTCCCGGCATGTTTTGTTCTTTCATCCGTATTTGTCACCTTAGCACCTCTTTTACAATAATCAATATAGTTTAGCGCTTTTCTTTACAAAAAGCAATAGGAAATGATTGACATAACGGCGGTGACAAAGATTCCGAGTGCGGCGATCGCAGGCTCGCTCCAGCCGCATTTTTCAAAATGATGATGGATCGGCGCCATTTTGAAAAGGCGTTTCCCGTGTGTCAGCTTGAAAAATCCGACTTGAAGAATGACGGAGAGCACTTCGATCACATAGAAAAGTCCGACGACAAGGATGATAAGCGGGCAGTCCAGGAGAAAGGCGAGCCCCGCGACCATTCCGCCGAGAAACAGCGAACCGGTGTCTCCCATGAAGACCCTTGCCGGATGCCAGTTGTATACGAGAAAGCCGATACAGGCGCCGAAAGTCATGCCGGCGAGGATCGCGAGAGTGGAGTTGGTGCTTTCGGAGGAGACAAGGGCATGAGGCAGGCGAAAGCCGCAGACCGCGAAAAAGGCTGCCACCGTCGCTGTAACCGAAGCGCAGAGCCCGTCGATGCCGTCGGTCAGATTGACACTGTTGTTGATGCCGACGATGAGAAGGATGGCAAAGCCGTAATAAGCGACGCCGAGCTCGAATGTCTTATGAAAGAAAGGAAGCGTTACCTCCGTATTGACATCACAGAAAAGTGTCATAAGAAGAAGATAAGCCGCCGCAACGATGACTTGGAGCAGAAATTTCTGATAGGCGCGAAGTCCCTCGTTTTGTTTTTTGAGAAGCTTGGCGCGGTCGTCGATAAAACCGATCGCCCCGAATGCCGCCGCCATACCGAGCGTGATCCAAATTTTCGGCAGCTCTTCCTTCGGAAATGCGAAAAAGGAGAATACGGCGCTGAGGATGAGAATGGCGGCGATGAAGAAAAGTCCGCCCATCGTGGGCGTACCCTCCTTGGATTTATGCCATCTCGGCCCAATTTCAAGTATCGGCTGTCCCATCTTCCGGCTGATCAGCGCAGGAATGAATTTTTTCGACAAAAGCGCAGTGATAAGAAAAGATGCGATAACCGATAAAATGAAATTGAAAAGCATAGATTCTCTCCGTTAAATCAGCTTGATAACTCTTTCGAGTGCCATGGCGCGGCTGGCTTTGAAAAGCACAGCGTCGCCCTTTCCAATGATGCTTTTGATAATTTCCGCCGCATTTTCGGCGTTTTCCGTGTCCTCGATGATCGTTATCCTGTCTTTTTCCATGCCGGCGGCAAGCGCGCCCTCCGCAATGTCTCGTGCGGCCTTGCCGAAAGTGATGAGCTGGTCGACGCCCTTTCTCGCCGCTTCGTTGCCGAGGTCGAAGTGCGCTTCGCGGGAAATGTCCCCAAGCTCGAGCATGTCGCCGAGAACGGCGATGGGACGAAGCTTTTTCTTTTTTGCCGTGTGGAGGAGCACGTCAAGTCCTGCGGACATGGATTCCGGATTGGCATTGTAGCAGTCCTCGATGACGGTGACGCCGTTTTTTTCTTCGATGTGCTGTCTCATTTCTGCCGGCGTGAAGTTAAGCAGTCCGTAGCGGATTTTTTCCTCCGGCACGCCGAGCAGGATGCCGCATACGCAGGCGACGAGCGCGTTGTAGATGTTGTGCCGTCCGATGACGTTGATCCGCACGTCGTTCATGATTTCTCCGTCGTGCAGACGGATATCGAACAGCATATGTTCGTCGAACATGCGGATATTCTCGGCGTTGTAAACGCAGTCTTCGTTCTCAATGCCGATGTAGATTTTGAAAATATCGTTGGTTTTGACGTCGCGCAGATACGGGTCGTCTCCGTTCAGAATCAGGATGCCGCCCGGCTTCATGCCGTCGATGATTTCCATTTTGGCGTCGCGGATGTTTTCCTTGGAGCCAAGGTTTTCGATATGCGCGGTGCCGATCCCGGTGATGACGGAAATATCCGGCTCCACCATTTTGGAAAGCTCGGAGATTTCCCCCTTATGATTCATTCCCATCTCCACGACAAGCGCTTTATGGACGGCGGTGAGTCCGAGCAGGGTCAGCGGAAGACCGATCTCATTGTTGTAATTGCCCTTGGTTTCGTTCGTTTTATATTTTGTGTCAAGAACGGAATAAATAAACTGCTTTGTCGTCGTTTTTCCGACGCTTCCCGTCACTGCGACGGAGATCGTCCGGAAAAGCTGCTTATAGGAACGCGCGATCCTTCCGAGCGCATATCTTGTGTCGTCGACGACGACACAGGGCAGCGTGCAGCCGTCGGGGACTCTTTCCACAACGGCGAACGCGGCTCCCGCCTTGGCTGCTGTCATGAGATAGTCATGTCCGTCGAATTTGTCTCCTCTCAGCGCGATGAAAGCGTCTCCCTTTTTGATGGTGCGGGAATCGATGGAGATCCCGTAGGCCGTGAGGGATTTGTCGGCGGTGCCGCTTATGGTTCCGCCGGCGAAGCTTGCGAGTGTTTCGAGTGTGATTCCGCTGTCATTCAAGCTGAGATACATTTTTTTATCCTATCCTTTTCATAAGTTTATAAACGATATCCCGTTCGGAAAATTCGTGTTTTCCGGACTTGTCGCATACATAATTTTCGTGTCCTTTTCCTGCAAGCAGGATGATTTCGCCTGCTTTGGCATGTGTCACCGCGTATTCGATGGCTTCTCTGCGGTCGGTGATGCGGATGTGCCCGCTTTGCGTCATGCCGGCGATGATATCGTCGATGATGGCGTCGGGCTCCTCGCCTCGCGGATTGTCGCTTGTCACGATGACGAAGTCGGCAAGTCGTTCCGCCGTTCGTCCCATCTCGGGACGCTTGCCGTGGTCCCGCTCGCCGCCCGCTCCGAAGAGCACGGTCAGTCGGCTCGTGAACGGACGCAGCGCCGACAGAGCTTTTTCCAGCGCGTCCGGCGTGTGCGCGTAATCGATAAAAACGGAAAAATCCGTATCGGTATCGAGCTTTTCGAGCCGCCCGGGAGGCGCTTTCAGCTTTTTTGCCGAATCCGAGAGGACGCTTGCGGGGATCCCGGCGAGCCTCACGGCTGAAATCGCCGCCGCGGTATTGTAGATGTTAAAACCGCCGATCAGTGAGGCGGAAGCCGGGATGCTTTCCTCACCGTATTCCAGCCTATATCGGATTCCGTCCGCCGTAAGCTCCGGCGTATCGATGAAAAATTCCGCTCCTCTGTCTTTCTCCGAGTAGTAATAAACGCCGCCGTCCGCCGCAAAGCCCATATAGCGTGCTTCCGCGTCGTCCAGGTTGATGACGGAATTTCTGCAATTCCCAAACAGCGCCGCCTTGGCGTCCCGGTAAGCTTCCCATGTTTTGTGATAATCGAGATGATCGCGCGAGAGATTGGTGAAGACGCCGATTTCAAAGTCAAGGCCGAACAGCCGGTCCTGCGAGATCGCATGGGAGGAAGCCTCCATGACTGCAAACGTATTTCCCGCTCGTTTCATATCTGCAAGCAGGGCATACAGCTCCTCCGGCGGAGGCGTTGTGTAATCGGAGACCGTGGTGTGCTGTCCGTCCGAATATTCGACGGTTCCGATGAGACCCGCGCTGTGTCCCGCCATGCGGAGCAACTCGCATATGAAGTAAGAAACGGAGGTTTTTCCGTTGGTGCCGGTAACGGCGATCAGACGCAGCGATTTTTGGGGTTCTCCGAAATACCGGCTCCATGCGAGCGCATAAGCGCGGCGCACGTCCTCGACCTCGATAACGGGGATCCCCATCCGCCCCGCCCGCGCGGCGCCGCCGCGAGAGGTGACGATGGCGCAGGCTCCGGCGCTTTTCGCTTCCCCGATGTAGGAGAAGCCGCTTTGCTTGGTGCCGTCCGTACAGAAGAAGATGTCTCCCCGCTTTAATTTTCGGGTGTCCGAGCACGGCATACCGACCGGAAAGTCGGAAACCGACGGGGTGAAAGAAAGAATTTCCTGCTTGTAGATGATATCTGAAAAACGCATGGTATCCTCCGGGGTGATCGGGATTTTTCTTTTGCCGTCCGGATATTTGCGTGTTTTCCTGATTTTTAGTCCGCGGTATCGAGATAACGGAATTCCACGGATATAACGGAGCCTTTGGAGGCGGTCGTGCCGCCGGCGATCGATTGGCTTACCGCTACGGCGCCCGAGCCGCTTGTCGCTCCTGTGAGATGGATGTTGAAGCCGGCGTCCGTCAGGGCTTTGTTTGCCTGTGCCGCCGTCATTCCGATCACATTCGGTACGACGGCAGTTTGTTCGGCCGCGGTTTCGCTGGTGTAGAGGATGACCTTGCCGTTCTCTTTGGAAAGCATGCTCCCCGATGCCGGCACTTGATTGATGACACTGGTTCCGTTCCCGACGACCTCATAGGAAAGCTTCGACGTATTCAGCCGACTGATGGCCTCGTCGAGCGACATGCCGCGGAAATTGGGAAGATCCATTTCCATGGTTGCAAGCTCGCTCTCGGTATACTGCGGTTCGATTCCGAGATAGGGAAGAACGTCTCCGAGCAGCTTTGAAACATATGGCGCCGCGACCGTGCTTCCGTAGATAGAGCCGATGGTGGGTTCGTCTACGATGATGATGCACACGACCTGCGGGTCGTCCGCCGGCGCATAGGCGACGGTGGAGGCGATACGCGCGTTGGAGGTCCCTTTTTCCGAGGTGCCGGTTTTGGCTGCTACGGAATAACCCTTGACATAAGCGTTTTTAGCGCCGCCGGTCCCGGATACGCCTTCCGCAAGGATCTGGCTGATGGTTGCCGCGGTTTCCTCGCTGATGACCTGGCGCACGACATTGGTGCCGAACGAAGCGAGGACGTTGCCGTCGTCGTCGACGATCTCTTTTACGACATGCGGCGTGACGAGTGTCCCGCCGTTGGCCACTGCGGCGACGGCCGTGATCTGTTGAAGCGCGGTTACGTTGTATCGCTGGCCGAAAGAGTATACGGCGAGGTCGACATTGGTCATGTTTTCCTCTTTGGTATAGATGGAGCCCGCCTCGCCGGGAAGGTCGATTCCCGTTTTGGAATCCAGTCCGAAGGCGGAGAAGTATTGGCAGAAAGTGGAGATGCCGATGCGTTCGGCAAGCTTCATCATGACGGGGTTGCAGGACTGCTGGAGTCCCTCGGCGAAGGTAAGCACGCCGTGTCCGGTCGTTTTGTGGCATCTGATCGGACGCGACCAGCCGCTGACCATATAGGAACCGGTGCAGGTAAAGCGTTCCGTTGTCGTCGCAAGGTTTTCTTCGAGCGCCATGGAGGTCGTAAAAATCTTGGAGGTGGAGCCGGGCTCATAGGTATCCGTCAGGCATTTGTTGTTCCACATCGAAAAGAGCAGCTCGGACGCATATTTTTGATATTCCTCGGAATCCTCGCCGTACTGTGCGGCGTAAGCGGCGAGCGCGCTGTCATAGTAATCCGGAAGCGTGCGCGGGCTGTTGAGATTATAGTAAGGATAGGTCGCCATAGCATAGATCTCTCCCGTTGTGGGATCCATGACGATGCCGCAGGCGCGGGATTTGCAGCCGGATTCGATCGCCGCTTCCTCGAGATATTTTTCGAGATAGCTTTGGATTTTATAATCGAGGGTCGTGACAAGATTTGCGCCGTTTTGGGCGTCTATGTAGGTTTCATAGTTATACGGCATGGAGCCGCCCTTTCCGTTTTTCGCGGAGAGGATTTTCCCGGAGGTCCCGGATAGGGAAGTGTCGTACTGGTATTCCAAGCCGTAAAGACCGCCGTCGCTTCCGCAGAAGCCGATCACATGGGAGGCGAGCGTTCCGAAAGGATAAACGCGGCTTGTCGTTTCGACGAGATGGATGGAGGAGAGATCGTTGTCGATGATGAACTGGCGTACCTTATCCGCAGTTTCCTTTTCGACGTTCTTTTTGATCGTGCGGTCGCGGTATTTCGTCTTTTGTGCCTCTTCATATACGAAATCGTAATCGACCTCGAGAATTTCCGAAAGTCCTCTGGCTACAAGCTCACGCTCCGCATCGTCCTTCATGACGTGAGGATCGATGAAGATGCGTTCCGTCGTGTAGTTGGTGGCGAGCACGATGCCGTTTCTGTCGGTGATTTGTCCCCTTTTTGCGGTGACGGTGGTTTCATGCCGCATAGCTGTAGGACTGGCCGCGGTCGCCGTTGCCGGTGGTGCTCAGGCCGGCGGTATAGGGGGCGATGGTGC
>URZF01000042.1 GCA_900552255.1 uncultured Eubacteriales bacterium
AAGGGCAGGCCCCCTCAAGGCGGAACGAATGGACAGACGGGTCCATCCAATTCGGAAAATCAGAATCCATCATAAAGCTTGAAACAGAGGCGCCCGTTTCGGGCGTCTCTGTTCTTCTGTCGCTTTGAGTGCGGGTATTGTATCGGATTTTGACAAATGGAAGCCTTTTTTTCTCTTTTCTGAAAAAATATCCCGATATTTTGTGGACAATTTTCACATCCTATGATATAATACAAAAATTAACAGGTCTATCATGGGTTAAAATCCAAAATGAGGTGCGGGAATGAAGCGGATACGTCTTGTCACGGGACTGATTGCGACGAACGTCTATCTTATCGGAGACGAGACGACGGGGAAAGCGGCGGTCATCGATCCTGCGGCGGACTGCCGCCATATCCTGTCTGAGGCGGAAAAAAACGGCTTGACGATCGAAAAAATCCTTTTGACGCACGGACATTTTGATCATATCGGCGCGGCGAACGAACTTTCCGCCGTGACCGGAGCGGAGCTTTTTGTTTCTGCGCCGGATGCGGAGCTTCTCGCGGACGGGAACAAGAACGGTTCGCTTTTGTTTCTGCGCCGTTCCGTCGTATGCCGCAGCACGGCACATGTCTTTCACGACGGGGACGTGATATCTGTCGGCGAAATTCGTTTTTCCGTTCTGTATACGCCGGGACATACGCGCGGCTCGGCCTGCTTTTTTGCGATGGAGAACGGTGTTTGTGAATCGGTTTTTACGGGAGATACCGTTTTTGCCGATGGTTATGGGAGAACCGATCTTTACGGCGGAGACGAGGCGGCGCTGGCGCGTTCGCTTGTCACGCTCCTGCCGCGTCTTGCGGGAAAAACGATTTATCCCGGGCATGGAGAGCCCAAACGATTCGAGGAAATTTAAAAATACAATCTGATAAAAACGGAGAAATTCAAGTCATGGATTACAAGCTTCTATCTGGTTTGCTGTTTCCCGACGTCGTTTTGACGCCGGAGGACGTCGAAAAAAACTATCCGAGGCGGAATCTGCCGGAGGGCGCTAAGGTGACGCGCTTTGCGCCGAGCCCCACGGGCTTTATCCATCTCGGCGGGATTTACGGCGCGATGATCGACGAGCGGCTCGCGCATCAGTCGGGCGGCGTATTCTATCTCAGGATCGAGGATACCGACGCGAAGCGCGAAGTCGAGGGCGCGGCGGAAGCGCTTGTCCGCACGCTTGCGGAATACGGACTGCATTTCGACGAGGGCGCTGTCGTCGGCGAGGATGGCGTCATCGCCGATAAGGGCGCCTACGGGCCGTATAAACAGAGTGCGCGCGTCTCGATTTATCATGTGTTTGCCAAAAAGCTTGTGGCCGAGGGAAGGGCGTATCCGGTCTTCACTTCGGCGGAGGAGCTGGAACGTCTTGCCGCCGCCGATAAAAAGGCGGAGGTGAAGAGCAAGGTTTGGACAGAGGAGGAGAGCACGCGCCAAAGAGAGGAAATGCTCGCGCAGCGTGAGTTTACGCTCGATGAGGTGAAAGCGCATCTTGCGGCGGGCGATCCGTTTGTTCTGCGGATTCTTTCGGACGGCGACGGCGAAAAAAAGGTCAAGGTCACGGATATCGTGCGCGGCGAGGTGGAGTTCCCGGAGAACGACGAGGATTTCGTGCTTCTCAAATCGGACGGCGTGCCGACCTATCATTTCGCCCACGCGGTGGACGACCATCTGATGGGAACGACGCATGTGATCCGCGGCGAGGAATGGCTTCCGAGCCTGCCGAAGCACGTGCAGCTTTTCCGCTATCTCGGCTTTAAGCTGCCGAAGTATCTGCATACGGCGCAGATCATGAAGCTCGACGAGAACGGCAATAAGAAGAAGCTTTCCAAGCGCGATATGGGACTTGACATGAAAGATTACAAGCGCGGCGGCTATGCGCCGGAATGCGTGTGCGAGTATATCATGACGATTCTCAATTCCAACTACGACGAATGGAGAATGCAGAATCCCGACAAGCCTTATACGGATTTTCCGTTTTCGATCAAAAAAATGAGCAATTCGGGATGCCTGCTTGATTTTGCAAAGCTTACCGATGTCTCCAAAAATGTCATCTCAAAAATGCCGGCAGAAGAGGTCTATGAAAAGCTTGTCGCATGGGCGGAAGAATACGATCCCGATTTTGCCTTGGTGCTGGAAGCGGACGCGGATTATGCAAAATCGATTCTTGCTATCGGCAGAGGCGGCAAAAAGCCGCGCAAGGATCTTGCGACATGGGCGGACGCAAAGCCGTACATGGGCTTTTTCTACGACCGCTATTATCGGATTGAGGACGGCTATCCCGACGGTTTCGATAAATCCATCATAAAAGAGACGCTTGCAAGATTCCTTGCGGGATATGACCCCGCGGACGAGATGAGCGCGTGGTTCGATAAAATCAAAAAAATCGCGGACGAGCTGGGCTTTGCTTCGGATATGAAAGCCTATAAGGCGAACCCATCCGCGTTCCGCGGCAGCGTTGCGGATATTTCCTCGTTTATCCGCGTCGCGGTAACGGGCAAGCAGAACGCCCCCGATCTTTATACGGTGATGGGCATTCTCGGTAAGCAGAGGACGAGGGCGAGAATCGAAGCGCAGATCGCGGCGCTTTCTTAAAAGGAGACGGAGAATATGGCAGAAATGGAAAATAATTTTATCTATGAGGCGATAGACGGCGATATCCGCGAGGGAAAGGTGCGAGCGGACGAGATCCACACCCGTTTCCCGCCGGAGCCGAACGGCTATTTGCATATCGGCCACTGCAAGGCCATGATCATCGACTTCGGCACGGCGAAAAAATACGGCGGCAAATGCAATCTGCGCATGGACGACACCAATCCTGCCAAGGAGGATACCGAATTTGTCGACGCCATCAAGGAGGATATCCATTGGCTCGGTTTCGACTGGGACGACCGTTTTTATTACGGCTCCGATTATTTTGAGAGGACCTATGAGCTGGCTGTCGGCCTTATCAAAAAGGGACTCGCTTACGTCTGTGAGCTCTCTCCCGAGCAGTTCCGCGATCCGAAATACTGCGGAGATCTCACGCATCCCGCCGTGTCGCCTTACCGCGACAGGCCGGCGGAGGAGAGTCTCGATCTGTTTGCCCGTATGAGGGCGGGCGAATTTCCGGAGGGACGCTATACGCTGCGCGCGAAAATCGACCTTGATTCGGGCAATTTCTGCATGCGCGATCCCGTCATCTACCGCATCAAATATGTGGAGCATCACAGACAGGGAACGTCATGGTGCATCTTCCCGATGTACGATTTCGCGCATCCGATTCAGGACGCGCTTGAGGGTATTACGCACTCGCTCTGCTCGTTGGAATATGAGATCCATCGTCCGCTTTACAACTGGGTGGTCGATAACATCGACATCGATTATAAAAACGGCGTGAAGCCGCGGCAAATCGAGTTTGCAAGGCTCAACCTGACGCATACGGTCATGTCGAAGCGCCATCTGCGCTCGCTTGTCGAGCGCGGCATCGTGGACGGCTGGGACGATCCGCGTATGCCGACGCTCTGCGGCTTGCGCCGCCGCGGCTATACGGCGGAATCGATTCTTGACTTCATCGGCAGAATCGGCGTTTCCAAGGCGAACAGCCTTGTCGACATCCGGCTGCTGGAAAGCTGCATCCGCGAGGAGCTGAATGAGAAGGCGCCGCGCCGAATCTGCGTCGTCCGTCCCATAAAGGTTGTCATCGACAATTATCCGGCGGATAAAACCGAATATTTCACGCTGCCCAACAATCCAAACGATCCGGAGGCGGGAGGACGCGAGGTTCCGTTCACAAAAACGCTCTATATCGACGCGGACGATTTCGCAGAGGTGCCGCCGCCGAAGTTCTTCCGTCTGAAGCCGGAGGGCGAGGTGCGGCTGATGGGCGCTTATATCGTGAAATGCGGGAAAATCGTGAAAAATCCGGATGGGACGATCGGAGAGATCCATTGTACGGCCGATCTCGAGACCGGGAACGGCACCCCTGCGGACGGCAGAAAAATCAAAGGGACGATCCACTGGCTCTCGGCGGAATATGCCGCGGATACGACGCTTGTGCTGTACGACCACCTTTTCACGCTCGAAAATGTCGCGGATATGCCGGAGGGTAAGACCTACGACGACTATATCAGTCCGGATTCCGCCGTCAGGATCGATCACGCAAAAATCGAACCTGCGGCGGCCGGGGCGAAGCCGGGCGAGAAATTCCAGTTTGTGCGCACGGGATATTTCGCCGTCGATACGAAGAATCCGAACACATTTAACCGCATTGTCGGACTAAAGGACGGGTACAAGGCATGAAAGAACGGATTGAAAAAACCATGGAGGCGCTCCGGAAAAACAATATGGACGCCTATTATGCGGAAACGGGGGCACAGGCGAGAGCGCTTGCGCTCTCCCTAATCCCCGCGGGCGCCGTCTGCGCGTCCGGCGGCTCGGTGACGCTTTCTGAGACGGGGATTATCGACGCCTTGAAAAGCGGAGATTACCGCTATATCGACCGTAGCGCCGCCAGACTTACGCCGGAAGAGCGGGAGGCGGCGATGATCCGCGCGATGACGGCGGATTTTTACCTTTCCAGCGCCAACGCCGTCACCGAGGAGGGCACGCTTTACAATGTAGACGGAAATTCCAACCGGGTTTCAGCGCTGCTTTACGGGCCGAAAAACGTCATTATCGTCGCAGGCGTCAACAAGCTTGTGAAAAATCTTGACGAGGCGATCCGGCGTGTGAAAACGGTGTCCGCGCCGGAAAACTGCAAGCGGCTCGGCTGTGATACCTACTGCTTCCGCACCGGAGAATGCGTTTCTCTGCGGTCGGACGGCGGCATGACGGACGGCTGTGTCTCGGATGCGCGGATCTGCTGCAATTATGTCGTCATGGCAAGACAGCGGCACAAATCCAGAATCAAGGTCATTCTTGTCGGAGAAACACTCGGCTATTGATACGGAGGTTTTATGTTAGAGCTGGAACATATATCGTTTGAAGCGGAAGGCGAAGCCGGAAAAAAGGAGATCCTGCGGGATATCAGTCTCAAAATCGACGAACGGTTTGTCGCGATCACCGGTCCGAACGGCGGCGGAAAATCGACGCTCGCCAAACTAATTGCGGGGATCGACGCGCCGAGTGCGGGACGGATTCTCTTCGACGGAGAGGACATCACCTCGCTTTCCGTGACGGAGCGCGCACGGCGCGGAATCAGCTTTGCTTTCCAGCAGCCGGTACGCTTTAAGGGGATCACAGTCAAGGACCTGATTACCATTGCGTCGGGCAGAAAAATCGGCGTTGCGCAGGCCTGCGAGTATCTTTCAGAGGTCGGGCTTTGCGCGCGCGATTATATCGACCGCGAGGTCAACGCCTCGCTTTCCGGCGGTGAGCTCAAACGCATCGAGATCGCGACGGTACTCGCGCGCGGCACGAAGCTTTCCATTTTTGACGAGCCGGAGGCGGGGATCGATCTTTGGAGCTTCAATAATCTCATTCGCGTATTTGAAAGCATGTATGAGAAAAAGGGCGGTTCCATTCTGATCATTTCGCATCAGGAACGGATTTTGAATATCGCCGACAAGATCCTTGTGATCGCGGACGGACGGCTCAGCAAAATCGGAACAAGGGAGGAAATCCTGCCGGAGCTGCTCGGCTCTTCCGAGGGCGCATGCCAAACGCTGTCGGAAAAAATCGTATGAGCCGAAAGGAAAAGGGAGAAACATCATGATCGACGAAATTCAGAAAAATCTGCTCCGTGAAATCGCGGATCTGCACGGCATCCCGACCGGCGCTTACAACATCCGTGCAAATGGAGATGCGGCCGGCCGCGCGACGACGGAGCATATCGATATCGTCACCAAGACGGACAAAGCCGGAATCGACATCATTATCAAGCCAGGCACCAAAAACGAGAGCGTCCATATCCCCGTCATCATCAGCGAGAGCGGGCTTTCCGAGGTTGTTTACAACGATTTTTATATCGGGGAGGGCGCGGATGTGACGATCATCGCGGGCTGCGGCATCCATAACTGCGGCGTGCAGAAATCCGAGCATGACGGCGTACACAGCTTTTTTGTAGAGAAAAACGCGCGTGTCCGCTATGTTGAAAAGCATTACGGCGAGGGCGACGGAAACGGAAAAAATGTGATGAATCCGACGACGGTCGTCTCGCTTGCCGAGGGGGCTTATATGGAGATGGAGACGACGCAGATAAAGGGCGTCGATTCCACGGTGCGCAAAACGACGGCGAAGCTTGCCGCCGGCGCTACCCTTATCATAAAGGAAAAAATCATGACGCATGGGAATCAGCTTGCCGAGACGGATTTCACCGTCGATCTCGACGGCGAAGGCTCCGGCGCGAATGTGATCTCACGCTCGGTGGCAAAGGAGCATTCCCGTCAGGTGTTCCGCTCCAACATCCGCGGCAACGCAAAGTGCTCCGGTCATTCCGAATGCGACTCCATCATTATGGATGAGGCGTCCGTCAGTGCGATTCCCGAGATCACGGCGGCAAGTGTCGAAGCGAGCCTCATACACGAGGCGGCGATCGGAAAAATCGCGGGAGAGCAGCTGACAAAGCTCATGACCCTGGGGCTTTCCGAAAAAGAGGCGGAGGAGCAGATCATCAGCGGCTTTTTGAAATGAAACACCAAAAATTGAATATGGCGCGCGTCGGTTCGGCGGCGCTTTTTGCGGCGGCCTTTATTTGGGGCACCTCCTTTGTCATGATGAAAGACGTGTCTGAAAAGCTTCCGCCGAGCCTTCTGCTTGCGCTTCGTTTTACCATTGCCTGCGCCGCCTTGGCACTTGTCTTTTTCAAGCATATGAAAAAGACGGATAAAAGCTATCTCCTGCCGGGGCTTGTCATCGGTATTTTGCTGTTTTCCGCTTATCTCATTCAAACCTATGGGCTGATCGGTACGACGCCGGGAAAAAATGCCTTTCTCACGGCTTCCTATTGTGTGATTACGCCGTTTCTCTTTTGGGCGGCGGCAAAAAAGCGGCCGGATCGCTATAACATTTTATCGGCGCTGATATGTCTTGCGGGGATCCTCCTTATTTCCGTGGATTTTGCCGGAGAATCGCTATTTCATATCGGTCTTGGCGATATCCTCACGCTGATATGCGGATTTTTCTATGCAGCACAGATTGTCGCGATTTCCGTAATGGCGAAGGACAAGGACCCGGTGATCGTCACGGTATTGCAGTTCGGCGTTGCCGCCGTTCTTTCATGGATCACATTCGGCGTCCTTTCCGCTTTCGGCTTGGCTCCGGTGGGCGCCGTGTCTGCCGACTTCGGAAGCCTTGCGTGGCAGATCCTCTATCTTGCCCTTATGTGTACGGGCGCCGCGATTCTGTTCCAAAATTTTGGGCAGAAATACGCGCATCCCGCGAGCGCTGCCGTCATTTTGACGTTTGAGGCGGTATTCGGCGCGCTGTTTTCCCTTGCTCTCGGCAGAGAGGAGGGCTTTACCGTATGGCGCGCGTTGGGCTTTGTGCTTGTGTTTGCAGCGGTTGTCATATCGGAAACAAAGCTGTCGTTTCTCCGGAGGAAAAGGGAGCGACCGAAAAAAGAAATACCGGAAGGTCATACATAACAAAAAGGATTGCAAAAGCAATCCTTTTTGTTATGTTATCAGCCCATGAGGTCTTCAAAATCCTCTTCGGTGAGGGAATAAAAGAAAATATCATATTCGATGGGATATCCTTCGGTTCCCAGTGAAATGATGACATTGCGATAGCGTAAAGATGTCAGTTGGTCAATATAGACGAAGATAAGGCATGTAATCGAGCCGTCCTCGTTCGGAACTGCGGTGATCAGAATATTCTCTTCATCGACATCGGCGGAATTGGAAAAGGTAGTACTTGGAGAAAATGCAAGACTATACAGTAAATTATACAAAGCATCTGTGCTGTTAACATTGATCATGATCATCTGGATGGATTCTCCAGTGGGAATTGAGGTACAGTAGGAATCTTCTTCTTTTGAGCTTAGAATAATACCGTGCACGGTAGTGCCGTTGGCCACTCTCATGGCAGAAGTAGAATGCGGCTCGGATATTTCGGAGACGACGTTTTCACCGATCCAGTATTTGATGGTAGCTTCCTTCTTGAAGAAATCATCCAGACTGAGATTAAGAGCTTCCAGGGAATCGATCTGTGAGATTTCCACGGCGAGATTGAGATTCTGTCCATTGGAATAGCTGGCGGTATTGATTCCGACGACAAGTCCCGCTTCGTTGACGAGAGGTCCGCCGCTGTTCCCGGAGGAGATCGGTGCGGTTGTTTGGATGTATTTTACACCCGGAGCATCGGAAAGCTCCCTATTTACCGTGGAAACGATACCGCTGGAAAAGGTGCCGGTAAGACCGAGCGAGCTGCCCAGCGCATAGACGGCGTCGCCCGTTTGCGGCAGCTCTTCGGAAATATCGAGATAGGAAACGACATCGCTGCCGATATCCGCTTGCAGAATCGCGATATCTTTTTCCTTGTCGTATGCAATCACATGGGTTATGCTGTATTCTTTTTCTTCGGACGTTTTCACGACGATCTCTCTGGCGTTTTCAATGACATGGTAGTTGGTTACGACTTGGCCGTCTTCCGAAATGAAGAAGCCGGAGCCGGTTGCCCAGGCATAGCCGTTCAGCCGATAGGTATTGATTTCCACGGTCCCGGGGTTGATGCACTTGAAGATTTCCGTTGCGGAGAGCGTTTGAAGCTTCCACTCGGCCTTGACGGTGATATTTTCTGTAATGGAGGAAATATCCGCGCTCCATTGAACGAAATCATAGTGATTTTTCGAGACCGTCGGAGATAAGGCGGCTTCGCCTTGGCGCACCGTTTGTGTCAGCTGTGCGTCATCCTCCGCTGTGCCGCCGTTTAAGTCAAACGTAACCGTGTAAAGCGGAATCCATTCGGCTTTGATCGTCATATCTCCTGTAACAGAGGAGAAATCCTCGCTCCATCCAAGAAGCTCATATCCCTCTCGTGATACGGAGGGCGCTTCGGCGGCTTCGCCGTCGACCACCTGCTGGGTCAGCTTGGCGCCATCCTGCGAGACACCTTCTTCCGCAGAAAAGACGACGGTATGTATCTTTTTCCAAATCGGTTTTACCGTAGTGGCACTGGAAGGCGTTTGATAATCGCCGTCCCAGCCGGCAAGGACATAGCCTTCTTTTGTGATTTCCGGAGGCGTGATGACGACGCCGTCCTTGTAGGTTTGCTTTAATGTTCCGGAGACAAGCGTGGCATCTCCGATATCAAACACCACTTTGGTTCCGCCGCAACCGGCGAGCATCAGAAGCATCATGGCGCAGACAAGAAGAAACAATATGCGATTTCTTTTTTTCATAGATT
>URZF01000043.1 GCA_900552255.1 uncultured Eubacteriales bacterium
AATACAATAATCGTCGCAGAGATGAAGCATACGCCAATGAGGTTCTTGACGATATTGCTGAACAGCTTGCACAGCTTTTATCCGAACTTAAAACAGAAAAAAACTCTTTTGAGAAAATGGGTATCGATTATGAGGAAAAAGCGTTTTATGATATTCTGAAAGCTGTTGCAAAGAAATTTGAGTTTGACTACCCCGATGATAAAATGATTGAGCTTTCCAAACGGATTAAAGGCGTCGTGGACGATAAGGCTCGATATACGGACTGGTCTACTCGTGAAGATATTAAAGCCAATTTACAGGTTGATCTGATCCTTCTGCTTGATAAGTTTGACTATCCTCCGGTTACAATTGATGATGTTTACAAAGAAGTATTGGAACAGGCGGAGAACTTCAAAAAGTATGCGTAAAATACAGCATTACCTTCACAAGTACCTCTTAATTTTACAGCTTCGCGGTATTTCAAATAACAGCCTTGACAAAACTTTCAATCTCCGGTATAATAATAAAACAACCAAATAAAACATACATAAGTCTTATTGCAGAATATAGCCGAGAACAATTGGCTTGACAGCATAGGGCTTATTTTTATCCCCTCTTGATGGTGTGTACCTTGACAAACGCATAAAGAAAAATGTAATCCCTGCACGGATACTGTCAAGGCATACCCATACAGTTTTCACGCAGGGATTTTTACATATCAGTTGAAAGGAGTTAACGAAAACATGATTGCGTCAATATTCTATCTCGTAGGGATAGGCAAGCATATTGTTTGTATAGACGTCGACCTACCGGCCGCCGCATACAAACAGCTTGTCGGGGGTGAACCCCGAACTCAAAAGGAAACGCACAGGGAAAATAAAATGCAGCGGATGAACACCGCTGGTGCGAGTTGTCAGCGGTGATACACCGTCCGCAGAAAGAGAGGACAAAACTAAAACCGACAACAAAACAAAAATGATTGCCATGCGTTTTCGTGAGAGCGATTACACGGCAATCAAAAGAAAAGCTGAAAAAGCAAATATGAACTTCACTGAGTTTGTAACGGCAGCGGCGATGAACAAATCCATTACTATCATAAACGGCTTAGAGGATGTGCTGAAAGAGCAGAAAGCAATCGGCAGAAATCTCAATCAGTTGACAACTCTCTGCAATATGGGCAAGATTGTCTGTCCCGACTTGCGGGAACTGAAAGAACAATATGCCGATATGCTGACCGCGCTTAATGAGATTATCGGGAGGTGTGGATAATAGCAACCTTTACAGCAATCTCAGAAAAGACACAGCCCGCCACAGCTATGAAGCGAGTGCTTGATTATGTGATGCAAGATAAGAAAACTGTAATTGATAGCATTAAACTTGTCAGCGGTCAGAACTGTGTTCCTGAATCATCATACCAAGAGTTTATGCAACCAAGCTTTGATACGGTAAAGCGACAGGTGTGTTCTTCAAACAGTATGTGCAATCCTTTAAACCGGATTGCGGTGCTACGCCGGAGCAGATACACCAAATCGGATTGGAAACGGCAAAAGCCTTTGACGGATTCGAGGTTGTTGTGGCAACGCACATTGACCGCGACCACTGGCATAATCATTTCGTTGTCAACTCGGTAAACTGTGAAACCGAATATAAAATTCAGATCAATGAAAAAGACTTGGAAGAACTATGGCAACGGTCAGATGAAATCTGTCAGCAGTTCGGTTTGCAAGTATTGCAGCCATATCAAAAACCTAAACAACGGTCTTTAAATCAGCGAGAGTACCGTGCTGCATTACGCGGTAACAGCAAAAAGCTGAAAATTAGCAACGCCATAGATTATGCGGTAGCAATGAGCCGAAACAAAAAGCAGTTCATCGAGCAGTTACAGAAACTCGGATACGGTGTGAAATGGATAGATCATGATAAATATATCACCTATACAACACCGGACGGTCAGCGGTTTCGGGACAACCGCTTGCTCGATGACAAATATTTAAAAACTAATATGGAGGAATTATTTGCTTATGAATATGGAGCAGTTAAAACAGATCAATCAAATACAAACGATAACCGAGCAGATGGTAGACGCTTTGACAGAACCGATACAGCCGATATACTTGATGTTGAAACCCGAACAGTACAATCTGTTGGCACAGCACATTTCACAGACTGGAAACGCCATTGTGCGAAAGACGGATTTGATATCCGAGTTGCCAACGCATCAGGATTTGAACAATCTAACGGTGCAGACGCTCAGACCGTATTTAGCAGAGATGCGAAAGATAACGGCAGACAAGCTGGACTCAATAGAGTATTCCACCAAGGACAAATTATCGAAGCAGACGGAATCCTTGAAAGAGCAACTACACAAGGGGAGATCAAGCGTATGATGAACGAGCTGAAAGCCAAGGATCTGACGCCATGGAAACTCAAACTGAAATGGGCGGCGGTTGGAGCGATATTGCCGTCAATAGCCTGTATCTTGCAGCTGATCTTGCGATGATCGGAGGTATGGACAATGAGAAATCCAAGCCAAAATATGTCCATGAACGAAAGCACGGGCAGAAGAAAAAACAAACTCAAGACAGCCAAAACGATGGCGGTATGCAAATGAATATGTAAGGAGGAATGACCCGACAACAGTTAAAATAATAGCCGTGTTGCCTTATGGCAGCAAGCAAATGGAAGATACCGAAACACGAATTGGAAACGCTGGCAAGATGTTTCTTGCCGGATATACAAGACTTTTTCGAGAGCCAGGAAGGCAGAAAGGAATACGAGGCATGGAAGGAGGAACAGGACAAAATAAAGGCACAGAGAGCCGATAAAACGGCTTAAAACGCAAGCAAGGCAGGGAGTGAAAACTCTCTGCCTTGTGGCATTTATACCTTGCTATTGAAATTAGGATAGTCGAAGAAAACAATAAATCCGAACCCATCTCCAACAAGGACAAGGTTCGGATTTATACTGTTTGGTGCGGATAACAGGACTTGAACCTGCATGAACTTGCATTCACTAGAACCTGAATCTAGCGCGTCTGCCAATTCCGCCATATCCGCTTGCCGGGAATAAAACAGCCACTGAAAATCAGTGGCTGAATGGTGCGAGAAACGGGACTTGAACCCGTATGGTAAAACCACACGCCCCTCAAACGTGCGCGTCTGCCAGTTCCGCCACTCTCGCATAACTTTCTGCGACGCCCATTATTATACCCGATTTTTCCGGAAATGTCAATACCTAAATCAGAGTTTTTTGCAAATTTCGGATCATTATTTTTTTATGTGGATTTTTATCCAAGGTTATGTTATAATGATAAAAATCATAAACCACGCCAAGAGGAGGCTTTGATATGCCGCTTGCTTCAATCAATATCGAAATATTCGTGTCATATCTCAGAAGCTTCATCACCATAACCGGAAACACCCTGCTCGTCCTTTCCTTTACGGAGTCCAAACGCTCCAAAAGCGTCAGCGCATTTTACATTATCATGGGCTTTTTGATTTCTCTCATCATTGCCACGCTGATGTTCAGACCGTCCGACGAAATGGAATTCGTCTCCTCTACCATGGTGCTGTGCTGCATGATCGTTTCCTCCACGCTGATTTTTTACACGAAAGACGGCTTCTTTCAGACGGTGCTGAATATTTTTACACAGATCAATATTTACTTTATCATATCCTATTTCGCCTATACGCTCACAGAAGCCTTCTTCCTCGACAACGTTTGGGCGGAAATCTATATCCGAATCACACTGTATGCGGTACCCTTATGCGTCTCTTATACTTATCTCCGAAAGCCGTACCGGCAATACATAAAATATCTGCATAAGGGATGGGTCAACCTCGCCGTCATGGCTTGCGGCTTTTCCATCCTTTTCACCTTTGTCTTTTTGATTCCGGTCCCCTTTTACGAAAGAGAGCCGTATAACAATTATATCTGCATTTCCGCTATTATCCTGATGCTCTGTGTCTATGCGATGTCGATATTGAGCTTCGATCAAGCCATGAAAAACGTAAACAGGGAAATCCTGCTTGGCAGACGCGAGCAGCAGCTCCATTATTTGGAGGGACAGCTTGTCACGCATAAGGAAAGCGATGCCATGGTCAAAAAGCTGCGCCATGACCTCCGTCACCATGACGCCGTGCTTCTGAAAATGCTGGAGGACGGAAAAACCGAGCAGGCAAAGGCGTTTCTCGCCGAACACAGCACAAAAATCGAGAAGATCCGCGATATGCTATACTGCCGGAACACGGTCGTCAATTCGGTTTTATCGACATACGCCAGCGTAGCCATGGAGAAGGGCTATCGCGTCAATATCATCGCCAACATCCCTGAGGATATCAGGATCGAATCCGTGGATCTCGCCGGACTTCTTGCCAACATCATCGAAAATGCCATCGAGGCCTGCGGCAAAGTAAAGGAAGGCACGCCCTTTATCGACATGCAGTGCGATTATGAACAAGAAACGCTTCGCATCACCCTCCGAAATTCCTGTACAAAAGCGCCGGATTTTATCGGAGGTTTGCCGCGGACCACCAAGCCGGGCGGCGGAATCGGACTGCAATCCGTCATGTCGATCGTGAACGAATACGACGGACTTGCCAAATTTGAATACCAAGACGGCGTCTTTATCTCAAAAATCATGATACGGGAAGCAGAAGCTCCCGTATCTTCCGAAAGCGCTTCCTAATAAAACAGAACTACTAAAATCTGTTACGGAAAGCATCTTCCCGACGTCTCCGTATTAACCGAAAAAAAGAGCAAGACGGCACACAGCGATCTTATCGCATGTGTGCCGTCCTCCTTTCTATCAGGAAATCGGCGCTTCGTCTTTCATTTCCTTTTTGGAAGAAGAAAGAATCTTCACATCGTCCTTTACATAGGAGCGAATCATCTGATGCTCGCCTTGGAATTTTACCTTTACAATGCCGGAAAGCGGATTGATCTCGCAGACAGTCCCCCGTCCGTCCGGCGTATCGACAAAACTGTCAAGCTTCGGCAGCTTTTTCAGCTCTTCCTCATATACCTCGTGCTCATAGCGCAGACAGCACATCAGTCTGCCGCACGCGCCGGAAATTTTCTGAGAATTGAGAGACAGATTCTGCTCCTTGGCCATCTTGATCGAAACCTGCGCGAAATCGTCGAGAAATTTTTTGCAGCAGAACGGCCTGCCGCAGACGCCAAGCCCGCCGATGAGCTTCGTCTCGTCACGGATGCCGATCTGGCGAAGCTCGATCCGTGTGCGGAATACCGACGCAAGACTCTTTACAAGCTCCCTGAAATCGACGCGCCCGTCCGCGGTAAAATAGAAAAGCAGCTTGCTGTTGTCAAAGGTATACTCCACGTCCACAAGCTTCATTTCAAGCTTATGCTCCGCGATCTTCTGGGCGCATATTTTGGCAGCCTCTTTCTCCTTGCGCTTGTTTTCCTCGTAAACGCGGTCGTCCTCCTGCGTCGCGCGGCGCAGGACCGGACGCAGCGGCAGGACCACTTCCTTTTCCGTTACGGTTTTGTTGCCGACGGCCACCGTGCCGTATTCAATCCCGCGCGATGTCTCCACGATCGCATGGTCCCCTTCGGAAAAGCTCATGTCCCCCGGCGCAAAATAATAGATTTTGCCGGTCGTCTTGAACCTGACGCCGACAATATCATAGGTTATATTCTCCGAGGCGGCCTCGTCCATGCCGTCTCTGTTCATTTCGTCTTTCATATTGATTGAAACCTCGCCTTTCATCCTGATTCACATAAGCGCATATGCGGGATCAGGAAATTCTTCCCTATCAAACCGCTTTCCAAAGCGCCATAGCCAAAACGGCCGCGGCAAGGGAAAGATTCGGATTAAACCGCAGATCTCCTTTGACCGAGTTTACGGCGTCGAACGATTTTACAATCGAGCCGGTGGCAAACGTCATCGCGTATCGCCGCACCTCATCCTCCGTAAAGAAATCCGGCGGCGCTTCCTCCGTGCACCTTGCACGCGCAATGTCCCCATAGGCGGAAAGAAGATGTCCGGTCAGGGCCTCCAGAGCCTCCCGCGTTTGAGCAAAATCGCAAATACGCTTCAAAAATTCATAGTAAGAAACGCCTCTGCCTTTCATAGCCTGTCCCTCGACCGCCAGCTTTGCCGCCGAATATGCCGCAAATTCGGATTCGCCGTTTTCCAAAATTCTGCGGAGCCTTCCGATCGCACCGTTCGCCATCCGAACCGCAAAATTGAGCTTTTCCGCGTCGTCGGCGCAGGATAACTTCACACGCCGCGCGTAATCTGCGAGGGCGTGCTCGTCAAATACCTGAAGCGAAACCTTTTGCGCCCGCGAGCGCACGGTCGTGAGCAGAGAGAGCGTGTTCTCACACAGCAGAAAAAGATAAACATTCCGCGGCGGCTCCTCGACGATCTTCAAAAGAGCATTCTGCGCTTGCGGCGTGATGCGGTCCGCCTCGTCAAAGATATAGAACTGGAAGCCAAGCTCGGAGGGCGCAAGATACACGGAAGCCGTGAAATCGCGCACGGCTTCCACTCCGATCGTTTTTTTGCCGTCCTCTCCCCGTGAAAGGATCCGAACATCGGGCGAAAGCCCTTCGAGAATGCGGCGGCATTGTTTGTCCCGCTCCTCCGAAGCATCGTCCGCGGCTGCAAGCGCCGCCGCAATGCGGAGCGCAAACGTCTTTTTTCCCCCGCCGGACGGCGCCTCGAGGATATACGCATGGGAAAGCCTTCCCTCTCGGATCAAAGCCTCAAAAAACGATTTTTGCCGCTCGTTGCCGAAAATATCGCCGAAAAAATCCATCAGTAGCAATAAAATTTCTCAACATCGATGATGAAAACGGTAGCGCCGCCCACGCTCACATCGGTATTGGAGGAGCCGAGCGCGCCGGCCGTTCCAAGCGGCATGGCGGTCGGAATGTTTTTGACTCTCTTCTTGCTGTGAGCGCGGATAATCTCAAGCGCGCGCTCCACTCTCTCGTCCTCCGTCCCGACAAAAAAAGTCGAGTTCCCGTTGAGCAGAAAACCGCCCGTAGATGAAATCTTCGTGATATGAAAACCCTCCGCCGTAAAACCGGTATTGACAAAATGGGCGTCGTCGTTGTTGACGATAGCGATGATAAGCTTCATAAACGATCCTCCTTCGCCGATATGCTTCCTATTTTTATTTTATTATAACAAAGATACCGGCTTTTGTCAACGAAAAGTCCCCGACGGGCAAAAACTTTCCGAGAAAAGAAAAAGGTTCCGGCGCACAGAAATGTACGCCGGAGCTTTGCTTTTTTATTTCTTCGGATGGCTCCTGAATATCAGCGCAAACAGATAGCCGAATACGATCGCGGCCGCGATTCCGGCTGCAGTCCCGGTAAGGCCGCCTGTCAATGCGCCGATGAGTCCCTTTTCGTTCACCGCTCTTTTAACACCCATGGCCAGCGAATATCCGAAACCGGTAAGAGGCGTCATCGCGCCGCAGCCGGCAAATTCGACGAGAGGTCCGTAAAGCCCTACTGCCGTCAGAATCACGCCTGCACTGACATAGACGACCAAAATTCTCGCCGGCGTCAGTCCGGTCTTGTCGATCAAAATTTGAGCGACGACACAGAAAAGTCCTCCAATGACAAAGGCTTTCAGCAAATCGATCCATAATTCCATGCCGTTATCCCCTTTCCGCTGAAATCCGCACGAGATGCGCGATCCCCGGTATGGTGCAGCCCTGCTTCAGACTGTCCGTACTCATCAGCGCGCCGGTCGCGATATACAGCACGTTTTTGAGCTCGCCCTTTTGAAAGCGTCTCATGATATGTCCGCAGACGACGGAGGCGCTGCATCCGCAGCCGGAGCCGCCGCAATGCACATCCTGCGAATCGCGTCCGTAAAGCATAAGCCCGCAGTCGTTATATACGTTTTGAACGTCATATCCGGCACTCTTCATAAATTCCACGGTGATGGCATGACCTTCAAGCCCAAGGTCGCCCGTCACGATCAAATCGAAATCGTCCGGACGACGGCCGGTATCCTTAAAATATTTCGTCATCGTATCGATGGCTGCCGGCGCCATAGCGGCGCCCATGTTGTTGGCGTCGTTGATCCCCTTATCGACAATCGTACCCGGCAGCACCTCCGTGATATACGGTCCCGCACCCGTATTCGACAGGATCACGGCGCCCGCGGCCGTAGCCGTCCACTGTGAGGTCGGCGTGCGCTGTCCGCCGTATTCAAGCGGAAATCGAAACTGCCGTTCCGCCGAGCAGAAGTGAGACGAGCTGATGGCGGCGCACTTATCAAAATAACCGGCATTGATCATAAGAGAAGCCAGCATGGTTCCCTCGGCAAAGGTGGAGCAGGCGCCGTAAAGCCCGAAATACGGCTTTTCAAAGCTGAGAAGTCCGTATGCGGAGCCTGTACACTGATTGAGCAAATCCCCGGCGAAAATCGCCTTGATCGCATCGGGAGAAAGCTTCGCCTTGGCAAGCGCGGTGTTGAGCGCAAGCCGCTGCATCTCGCTCTCCGATTTTTCCCACGTGTCCATACCGAAGGTATTGTCCTCATCGTGAAGATCGAAATCGTCGCCGAGCGGGCCGTCATGCTCTTTTTTCCCGACAACGGCGGCGTAGCCGATAACGGACGGCGCGCGCTCCAGCTTGATTACATTCATACAAATAACCCCCATATCCAATAGATGACGCCGTACAGCACCGACGTCAGAACGCCGTATACGATAACGGGTCCGGCGATGGTAAACATCTTCGCTCCGACGCCCATGACAAAGCCCTCGCTCTTGTCGTCGATGGCAGGCGCTGCCATCGCGTTGGCAAAGCCGGTAATCGGAACCAGCGTACCGGCGCCGGCAAATCGCGCAATATCGTCGAAAACGCCGATCCCCGTCAAAAACGATGCCAAAAACACCAAAGTGACCGGCACAAGGCTTTTCACGGTATCCTCCGGAAGCTTCCAAAACAGATACAAATGTTAAAGCCCCTCCGCAAACGAGCAGATCAGTCCTCCTACCAAAAAAGCACAGATACAGTCCTTGAAAATCGGAGACTTCGCCATATGTTTTTTCGCATATTTTTTATAAGATTTTGAATCCGTATTCATGATCAAACCTCCTAAGGCCGCAGCGTGCGGCAAATTCCAGCAAAAGCGGCAAGCAAAAATTACACTCCCCGCCATGTCAAAAGGAATAAAAATCTTTCTGAGAAATATTATACCAAATACGGCGGAATTTATTTATGGAACATTTTTCGAAAATTACGAAAAAAGGATTTGAAATTTGCCTAAAATGTGC
>URZF01000044.1 GCA_900552255.1 uncultured Eubacteriales bacterium
TTTTTTTTTTTTTTAATATTTTCCTTACTATTGTTGACGGGAAAATGGCGAAGTGGTATAATTTAGAAATAAAAATAGGCTTGGAGATACCGCTTTTGCGGGTTCGGAGCCGGAAGGCGGGGGTCATGCGTGGGAGTACGCTGAAAACGGGGCAGAATACGCCGGTGGAACGGTTTTTCGGCGTCGGCGCCAAGCGCGCGGAGGCTTTCCATCGACTGGGGATTTATACGGCGCGCGATCTTGTTTATCATTTTCCGCGTGCCTATGAGCCGCGCGGAAACGTCAAGACGACGCTCGATGCCGCCGACGGGGAGGTCTGCTCTCTCGTTCTCACGGTGAATACCGAGCCGAAATCCGCGATGATAAGGCGCGGTATGGTGATCACGAAAGTGACGGCTTTCGACGATTTCGGCAAATGTGGGATCACGTTTTTCAATCAGCCGTATGTGAAGGACCTGATGCACCGCGGCTCGACGTTCCGCTTCTTTGGAAAGGTGAAGCGCGAGGGCTTTGCCGTTTCCATGAGCTCGCCTGTGTTTGAGCCGTACAACGGGGTGACGCCGCTGCGTCCGCTTGTGCCGGTATATCCGCTCACGGAGGGCATTTCGCAGAAGCTGATGGGCAGCACGGTGCGTTCGGCGCTCGACATGGTGCTTTCCGAGCATGACGGGCTTGCGGAATATCTGCCGGCGGCGCTTCGCGAGCGGTATGCTTTGTGCGATATCCGCACCGCGCTGCATCTCATTCACAGGCCGGAAACTATAGAGGATACCGCGAGCGCCGTGCGCAGGCTTGCGTTTGACGAGCTGTATCTCTTTGCGCTCTCGATGCTTTTGTTCGGAAAGAACCAGCCGAAGCGCGCGTCCCATCCCTGTGTAAGGCCGGACCGCGCCCGGTTTTTGTCGGCGCTTTCCTATTCGTTGACCGGAGCGCAGATAAGGACGATCGACGGGATAGAGGCCGATATGACGGGCGATACGCTGATGAGCCGGCTCGTCGTCGGCGACGTCGGCTCCGGCAAGACGGTGTGTGCGGCGTATGCGGTCTATACGGCGCTGGAAAACGGCTTTCAGGCGGCCTTGATGGCTCCGACGGAAATCCTCGCAAGGCAGCATTTTGCGGAGCTTTCGGCATTTTTCGGCGCGATGGGCTATCGCACGGAGCTTCTTGTCGGAAGCATGACGCCTGCTGCCAAACGAAAAGCGGCGGCAGCTCTTGCCGCCGGAGAGGCTGATTTTGTCATCGGCACGCATGCGCTGATCGAGGACGGCGTCTGCTTTGCGAACCTTGGGCTTGCCGTCATCGACGAGCAGCACCGCTTCGGCGCCGCACAGCGTTCCGCGCTTGCGGCGAAGGGAGGTGAGGTGCATATGCTTTCCATGAGCGCGACGCCGATTCCGCGGACGCTCGCCATGGTGCTGTCTTTTGATACGGATGTATCGCTTATCGACGAAATGCCGCCCGGCAGACAGAAGGTGGATACTTTTCTCGTGGACGAGAGCTATCGTGAGCGTCTGAACGCTTTTATCCGCAAAAACGTGGACGGCGGCGGACAGGTATACGTGGTTTGTCCGGCTGTCGAGGAGCAGGAAAAGCTGGAGGGCGAAGGCGGCGATATGCTCGCGCGGGACGAGCTGGTCATGCTCGGAGGCGCGGTCGAGGAGAAGCCGAAGCTGAAAGCGGCGGTGGATTATGCGAAAGCCCTGTCGGAGACGGTTTTTCCGGAATACCGCGTCGCTTTTATCCATGGAAAGCTGAGCGGCAGGGCGAAGGACGCGATCATGAAGGATTTCGCCGCGGGGGACATCGACATTCTTGTTTCCACGACGGTGATCGAGGTCGGTGTGAATGTGCCGCGCGCGACGCTTATGATCGTCGAGAACGCCGAATTTTTCGGGCTCTCGGCGCTCCATCAGCTGCGCGGCCGCGTGGGACGAGGCGAGAAAAAATCGTACTGCGTTCTTGTCTCGGACAGCAAATCCGAAAAGGCGAAAGAGCGGCTCCGGATTCTTTGCGAAAATTCCGACGGCTTCCGGATCGCAGAGAAGGACCTTGAAATGCGGGGTCCCGGCGATTTCATCGAGCAGAGCGTCGGAAAAACCCGCCAGAGCGGGGAATTTGATCTCGGGATCGCTTCCTCCCTGCGGGACTGCACACTTTTTTACGCCGCGTTTGACGAAGCGAAGCAGACGCTTGCGCGGGATCCGGGACTTGTCTCCGAGGAGAATGCCGCGCTTGCCCGCATGGCGGCGGAAAAAAGCGGGCGGGGCTGATATATTATGCCGTCGATTGCAGAAAAAGGGAAAGCTTCCTGCCGGAAGCTTCAAAAAATATAGAGAGATTTATTTTAAGGAGAGCATTTCATGGGAAAAATCATCTTTAACGAGGATCCGAACCATTTTATTTACACACGGACGGCGGCGGGTATCGAAGAGGTCACAAGAGAGGACCTTGTGAATTTCATCATGCAGTATAAGGACACGCAGATCACCGACTTCATGATCTGCCTGAACGCCTCCCTGACGTGGTACAATTCAAAGCGCACCATGAGCGGCATCGACAAATATAAGGAATGGGTCGCCGCCGGCAAGACCGACGATACGGAGACCAATAACGTGATAAAATGCGGGAGGCTCCTTGTCGATATCTATGAGAACAAGGGAATCGAGATGCATAAGCTGTGGATCGAGACGCTCCGTTCCATCGGAATCCGTCCGTGGATCAGCATCCGCATGAACGACATTCATGAAACGGACGCGGAGGATTCGTTCCTTTTCAGCGATTTTTATAAGAAAAACAGGTGGATGAACCGCGCTTCCCACCGGACGCCGGCGGGATATTATGAAAACGGACTCGACTATATGTTTCAAGAGGTGCGCGGCTACTATATGACGGTCATCGAGGAAGCGCTCGATACCTTTGACGCCGACGGCCTTGAGCTTGACTGGATGCGGGAGATCTATTCCGTCGGCATCGGACGCGAATATGAGGGGATCGCCGTTATCAACGCCTTTATGCGGGAAATATACGCGCGTGTAAAGGCTGCGGAAAAGAAGTGGGGACATCCGATCAAAATCGGTGTGCGCCTGCCGGACACGCCCGAAAAATGCCTGCGGCTCGGCTTTGATTTCTTCGATTGGATCGACGCCGGCATCCTCGACCTGATTGTCGTAACGCCGCGCTGGTCGAGCGTGGACAACAATATGCCGATTGATCTGTGGCATCGGCTTCTTGCCGGAAAGAACGTCGAGCTTGCCGCGGGACTTGAAATCTTGATCGACGCTTATAACCGCCGCGGCAGAAAGTATGTGAACAACACCTTTGAAACGGCGATAGGCTCCGCCTGTGCGTATCTGTCGCTCGGCGCGGATGCGGTCTATCTTTTCAATTATATGGACGGCATCGTTCCGAATGCGCTGAGGGAGGATTCGCTTTATTCCGATCCCGAAATCTATCATCGGTTTTTGACGACGGCGGGTGACATCGAAAAAGCGGCGGCGGCGCCGCGCCGCCACGTCGTCACATATGACGACGTTTATGCGACAGGAGCCTCTAATACCAAGCAGCTTCCCATTGCGCTTTCCGGCAGCAGGGAGCGCGTGACGGCGTTTTCGGCGGTGCGCATTCCGACGGGACCGATTCCGGCGGGACGCTTGGTGCGCGTCGTGCTCGGCTTTGAGAAGGGGGCGTTTGACATCCACGACCTCGTGGTTTATCTGAATGCGAAAAAATGTATGCTTGCGGGAGCGGCGGCGCCGGTCAATCCGCAGTATCCCGATATGGATTACTATGTTTTCGATACGGAAAACGACGGAGCTATCCCGCCGGTTTCCGTCTTGGAGGTAGGAATATCGGACGGCAGAGCGACGATTCATTGGGCGGAAATTGACGTATTGCAGCCGTGATTTTTCGGGAAAAAGCTTCCGTCAAAATAAAATTGCCGGTTTGGGTGAGAAAACTTACGGTTTTTTACGACAAATTCATAAAATGTTAACATAGGAGGCCTGTTTGCTTTGGATAGGAATACGGAAGAAAAAATAACGGGCTGGAAACGGTTCTGCTCGCTTGTCTATCGGAATCGCTTCCCGCTTTCCGCCCTTGTGCTGACTTATTTCGCGCTTGTCGTCGCGGCGATCATCCGCGGGATCGCTCCGTTCGGCGACAATTCGCTTTTGACGATGGATCTTTGGGGACAGTATTATCCCATGATTGTAGAAAAGCTGGACAATCCGTTTGCCATATGGTCGTGGAACGGTTCTCTCGGCTTTTCCGCGATCGTGCAGAGTGCATATTATACGAATAGTTTATTCAATTTCTTGCTCCTGCCGTTTTCCGGCTACGCGAGGATCGCGGCGCTCGATCTTGTGATATTTTTGAAGGTCTCGCTTGCCGCGTGGAGCTTTTCCTATTATCTTGAACGCCGGTATGGAAAGCCCTCGCCTCTTTCCGCGGCGCTGGGTGTCGCTTACGGGCTTTCCGCCTATATGATCGCGTTCATTTCTCAGCCGATGTGGCTGGATGCGGTGATTTTTGTTCCGCTTATCATGCTCGGTCTTGAACGGATGCTGGCGGGAAAAAATCCGTGGATGTATGTGACCTTCCTTGCGCTCACGCTTTATTCCAATTTCTACATCGGCTGGGCGGTTTGCCTTTTTACCGTTCTTTGGTTTGTTGTCACGATGTGTTCGGACGGCAATCGGAGGGGGATAAAAAGAGCGGCGGCGGATACTGGCAAATTCGCGCTGATGTCGCTGATTGCCGGCGCGCTCTGCGCGTTTGTCCTGCTGCCCGTGGTGTACGGTATGCAGAACTGGACGTCATCCTCTCTCGGTTTTGACAAGGAAATCGCATTTTATCACAAGCTGCCGCAGATCATCGACAATCTCTCGGCCGGTGTCAAAACGTCGCTTGAATTCGGTGTGGCAAATCTCTATTGCGGCTCCGCGGCGATCTTTTTCGCCATCCTTTTTGTGCTGAACCGACGTGTTTCGTGGAAAAAGAAGCTCTGTTATACGCTTCTGTGCGCGTTCATGCTCGTTTCCTTTGAGCTGAATATCCTCGATTTTATTTGGCATGGACTGCATTTCCCGAATCAGCTTCCGGGACGGCAGAGCTTCCTTTATGTGTTTATCGTCCTTCTCATGGCATATGAGGCGCTGACGCATTTGGACGGACTGAATCTTGTTTGTACGTCCGCGGCGATGGCGGCGGCCGGCGGTATTCTGTTTATCGGATTAAACGACAGTCAATATCGTTCGGGACGTCTCGTTTCCGCCGCCGTGATTCTCCTTGCCTTCACCGTGATCGCGGTGTATCTGATCATGTCGAAAAAGATAAAGCTTCAGACGGTGACGTTCACGCTCGCGGCCCTCATCTCGCTGGAGGTGATCTGCTCCGGTATTTACACGATGTCCCGATACCTCGGCTGTGCGAACGCGGTTTCCTATACGAGCTATGAGAGCGATATGCGCTATCTGACAAGCAAATATGAGAGCGGGAAGGACGATTTTTGGCGTTCGGAGATGACGCCGAATTTCACCTTTGACAGCGGAATGCTGTATGATTTCAAGGGCATGACTTATTATTCCTCCACCATGAACGGGAGCTTATATAACTTCTTTCAAAGGCTCGGAAACAGAGTGTATGCGCTGAACGTCAGCACGATCTATCAGCCGACGCCGATTTTGGATATGATGTTCGGCATTCGGTATCACTATGTGACCGGCGGCGCCCTGACCTCCGAATACGGGGATGTCGTAGAGAAAAAGGGAAGCATCACCGTGCTTGAAAACCGGTACACGCTTCCGGTGGCTTATGCGGTGAACGATACGATTAAAGGCTTTCAGACAGAGGGCAAGACCCCGCTTGAAGCGCAGAACGACTTTATCAGACTTTCCGCCGGTATCCGTGACGTCGATGCGGTATCGAGTGTTCAGGCGAAGGTCCTGAACAGAGAAAACGCCAATCTGTTTACCTCAGGCGGCAAACGGTATTTTTCGTCGCCGAAGTCGGATGAGGAATCGATTTTTGAATACAGCTTTGAAGCGACGAAAGACGGTTTCTTCTATATCGACTTTGATTTTATCGTCGGAAATTACACGATCAGCATCAACGACGGAGCGGAAAAGACAGGCTCCTGCGGCAGGGATCCGCTGAAAAACGTCGGTTATGTGAAAAAGGGCGATACCATATATTTAAAGGTCGTGATCAGCGGATACGGCGTCGCGCTGTACGGAGCGGACGGATATATCATCGATGATACCGTTGTCGCCCGGGCTTATGATAAGCTGTCGCAGAATGTGCTTGACGTTACCTATGCTTCGGATACCAAAATAAAGGGAACGATAAGCTTGAAGGGCGATTCCGTGCTGTATTCCTCGATTCCGGCGGAGGCCGGCTGGAGCGTCTGGGTAGACGGTGTGAAGCAGGAGACTTTCGCTTTGGACGGCGTTCTTCTTTGCGCGGATATTAAGGCGGGCGATCATACCGTCGAGTACCGGTATCAGGCGCCGGGACTTGCGGCGGGAATCGGGATTTCGGTCGTCGGCGCCGCGGCGCTTGCGGCTTACTATCTGTTCGTTTATCTTTACAGGAATAGAAAATCAAACGGGGCTGCAAAAGAAAAAGCGGAGTGAATCTCACTCCGCTTTTTCTTCTTTCATTTTTATCGTATTCTCTTTGCTCGGTTATATTCCGATTTCGGATTCCAAAATTCACGCCAGTCGAGGTCTCCTCGGTCGAGTGCGGTGATGATCGCCTCCGCCGTAGCGATGTTGGTCGCTGTCGGAACGTTGCTCCTATCACATTCGCGCATGAGCGCGGCATCTTTCAGCATTTCGTCGGGATCGTCGCTGCCGTCCCGGAAGTAAAGCAAAACGTCGATTTCATTGTAAGCGATCCGGGAAGCGATCTGCTGGATGCCTCCTTGGTTTCCCGGAAGAAGCTGCTCAATGGCAAGGCCTGTCGCCTCCGAGACGATTTTTCCCGTCATTTTCGTGGAGCAGATGTTGTGCTTTGCGAGTACGCCGCAGTACGCAATGCAAAACTGAACCATGAGTTCTTTTTTTGTTTCTGCGGCTATAAGTGCTATTTCCATAAGCTAACCGGCATTGCCGAGCGGCAACGCATTCCTTTCAAAGTATTTATTTCAGTTTTTTCAGTCTTCGTATATGGGCAAAAAGACGTCTGCCCTCTCCCATTGTTCTCGCGGCGATGTTGTCAAATGCGTTGGTGATATTAAAGCTGAGCATTTCGTCGACAAGAATGCCCTCATTGCCCGCATGTATGAGCTCCGGATCGTATGGAACGACGCCGATGAGCTTTACCGAGGTGCTGTCGATGATGGAGATGACCTCGTCCTTTGCTTTTTTTGCAGACCCGCCGGTGAGCTTGTTGATGATCAGCCTGCGCCGGCGGACGCCCTTCATGCTGAGAAATTCCGCCGTTCTGTCGGCGGCACGGATGGCGGCTCTTGTCGGTTCGACAATGATATAGGCGGTGTCGGCGACATTGGCCGCGAATTGGAGCGGTTCTCCTACGCCGCCCGGGGTATCGATGAAAACGAAGTCGTAATGATCGGCGGCCATGAGCCTTTTTACCGCGGATTTAAAGGAAAAGGTGTTCATTCTGCTGTCGAATCCATAGGGTGCGGCGACGAAAAACAAATTCTCCGATCGGGAATCCCGTATGACGGCGCGCTCGCAGGGAATCCGACCGAAAGCAAGGTCTGCGATGTCGTAGATCACCTTGTCGGAAAGACCTGCGACAAGATCAAGGCATCGATTGCCGAAATCGCAGTCGATGAGCAGCACGCGCCGTCCGCGCAGGGCAACCGCCATTGCGAGATTGGCGCACACGGTCGATTTGCCGACGCCTCCCTTGCAGGAGGTAAAAAGGATTACCTGTGTGCTGTCCGTGGATGAACCTTCCATACTTCGCCTCCATGCTGATAGCTTGCAATCATTTTACCATTCGCAGAGACGTTTGTCAACATCAATTCTTTGTTATTTGCGTCCGACAACGACCGTTTCCAGTGTGGCGAACGCCTCGTCCTCGAGCGCTTTTGCATTTACCTTTGCTTCCTCGCGTTCCACCTTGAAAAGCTCCGGCTTGGTTCTGGGATGGCGCGGCGTAAAGACGGTGCAGCAGTCCTCATAGGGCAGGATGGAGGTTTCAAATGTGTCGATGGTGCGGGAGATGCGGATGATCTCTTCCTTGTCCATGCCGATGAGAGGGCGGAAAACAGGGCGGGAAACAACGCTGTTCGTGACGCCCAGCGCCTGCATGGTTTGGCTTGCCACCTGTCCGAGGCTTTCGCCTGTGATGAGCGCCTCGCAGCCGAATTTTTCGGCTGTGCGCTCGGCGAGACGCATCATGAAGCGGCGCAGAAGAAGCGTGAAGTAGTCCTCCTCGCAGGCGTCCCGAAGCGCCTCTTGGATGTGTGTGACGGAAATGATATGGACGTGGATTTCACCTATGTATTCCGTGAGCTTTTCCGCGAGGGAGAGTACCTTCATGCGAGCCCGTTCGCTGGTGTAGGGAAAGCTTTCAAAGTGCATCGCGTCGATTTTGACGCCGCGCTTGGCCATCATGAAGCCGGCGACCGGACTGTCGATGCCGCCGGAGAGCAGCAGAAGCCCTTTGCCGCTGGAGCCTATCGGCATACCGCCGATGGCGCGCTCCTGCCCGGCGCAGAGATAGGCCGCGAGGTCGCGGATTTCCACGCGGACGCACACATCCGGATGATGGACGTCCACGCGCAGTCTGCCGTGGGACGCTTCGAGGATCGCGCCGCCTACCTCGGCGGAGATCTCGGGGGAGATCAGAGGGAAGCGCTTGTCCGAACGCTTGGCCTCCACCTTGAAGGTTTTTGCGCCTTCGAGATACGGCATAAACTGATTTTTCGCCGTTTCCAGAATGGCTTCCATCGTTTTTTCCGTCTGAACGGCGCGTGTGATCGCGGAAATGCCGAAGGTGTTTTTGGCTGCCCTATACGCGCCTTCCACATCGGCGTCCTCGTTTTCCGGCTCGATGTATACCGTGCTTTGGAGCGAATAAATGCGGAAAGCGCCAAATGCGGCGGTGCGCTTTTTGAGCAGCTCCCGCAGTAATTTTTCAAAATAAGCGCGGTTCGCGCCTTTCAGCGAAATTTCACCGTATTTGCAGAGAATGATTTCTTTCATGCCGCCGAAGTTCCTTTCGACTTCGGCAGAGGCCAAATAAAATTGCGGGAAATCGT
>URZF01000045.1 GCA_900552255.1 uncultured Eubacteriales bacterium
GGATATCTGCAGCAGAATACCGACACCGTCACCGGTCTTTCCCTCCGCATCCTTGCCTGCTCTGTGCTTTAAGTTCTCAACGATCTTTAACGCATTCTCCACAGTCTCGTGTGTCTTGATTCCCTTAATGTTGACAACCGAACCGATACCACAGTTATCGTGCTCGTAACCCGGATCGTACATTCCGGCTGCCTGCTTCCCCGCATCCGATACCGAGAAACGGAAGTATCCTTGGAAGCCGGGACCGCCGGCAAGCCGCTGATACGCAGCGGCGAACACCTTTTGGAAATCAAAACCGAAGGCGCCATGCCCTTATGGCTGTCCCGCGCGCTCGATGAGAACGGGATTTTTCCCACCTCGTTTTCTAAATACGGCACGGCTTATCTAACGGGACTTACCGAAACAAAATCCTCTGCCGAAAAAGGAGATTTTATCTATGCCTGATATCTTTGCATCCATCACAAACGGCACCGTCACCATCGGAAATTATCTGATCTGCACCGCGGTTGCGCTGATCTGCGGAATCGCGGCGGCGGCCGCCGCCTCCTATCGTTCGCATATTTCCAAAAGCTTTCTCGTCTGCCTCATTCTGCTGCCGGCAGTCGTCGAAACCGTCATCGTCATGGTAAACGGCAATATCGGAACGGGGATCGCCGTCGCCGGCGCTTTCTCGCTCGTCCGCTTTCGTTCGGTAGCGGGAAAGGCCAAGGAAATCGTCTCGATTTTCTTTGTCATGACGGCAGGACTTGCCTGCGCTGCGGGCTACGTCGGAATCGCGGTCGTTTTCACCGTTATCGTGTGTGCCGTGATGCTCCTCGTCATGAGCATCCGGATCCCCGGCGAAAAAATGACGGAGCTTCACATAACCGTTCCGGAAACCCTGAATTTCAGCGGCGCATTCGACGATCTGTTCGACGAATATACGAACAGCCGGAAGCTTTTGAGCGTCAAAACCAGCAACATGGGAAGTCTCTACAAGCTTCTTTACCGGATTGAATTAAAAAATGCCGATTCGGCCAAAGCCTTTATCGATGAGCTGCGCTGCCGTAACGGCAATCTGGAAATCTCCATTATGGAAGCCGCCGAAAGGAGTGAAGAGCTATGAAAAAACGGCGTGCAATTCCCCTGCTTCTGTCGCTGTCTATGGCGGCAGCCCTGCTTCTTTCCTCGTGTTCGGAGGTTCCGGGACAGATCACGGAAACATCTTCATCCACAGACGGCTCCGTCTCCGCTTCCGAGATCATCGACTCCGCACAGACGGACGGCATGGATTTCTCTTTCTCAGGACGGGATGAAAACACCGAATATGACGAAAATTCCGCCACGGAAATCCTCTTTTCCGATAACGAAAGCAGTGTGACGGGCAAAGGAGCCGCGGCGACCGGAGCGGATGTGACCATCACCGCAGCCGGGACCTATCTTGTAAAAGGCTCCGCCCCCGACGCCACACTGACCATAGACGCGGCTAAGACGGATAAGATCCAGCTCGTATTCGACGGCGTCTCCATCTCCTGCACGGATGGTCCCGCCGTCTATATCAAGTGCGCAGACAAGGTGTTCATCACCCTTGCGGACGGCAGCGAGAATTTTCTCTCCGACGGAGATTCTTATGAAATCGTCGACGACGGCTCAACGCTTGACGCCGCGCTTTTCTCCAAGGAGGATCTCACCATCAACGGCAGCGGAAGCCTCACGGTAAACGGCAATTACAAGCATGGGATCGTCTCAAAGGATGATCTTGTCATCACAGGCGGCATCATCACGATAACGTCCGTCAAAGCCGGCATCGACGGCAAGGACTGCGTCAAAATCGGCGGCGGCACGATCCGCATCACCGCCGGAAGCGACGGGATCCGTTCAAGCAACGATGAGGACACCTCGCGCGGCTATATCTATATCTCCGGCGGCACGATCGACATCACGGCGGGAAACGACGGCATCCAAGCCGAAACGGTGCTGAATATCACCGGAGGCGAGTTTACCATTGAAAGCGGCGGAGGCAGCGCCAACGCCTCGACCAGTTCCGACGGCGGATGGAACTCCGGCTGGGGCAGCTGGGGCGGCTTCGGAGGCTTTGGCGGTACGACGCAGACGACTGCCGACGAAGCATCCGCCAAAGGACTTAAAGCAGGCACAGAGCTTATCATAACCGACGGAACCTTCAGCCTCGATTCCTCCGACGATTCGATTCACAGCAATGGCAATATCGCCATTACAAACGGCATATTCTCCCTGCTTTCCGGCGACGACGGGATCCATGCGGACACCAATCTCGCCGTTTCCGGCGGCACGATCGATATCGGAAAAAGCTACGAGGGCATTGAGGCCACAAACGTCACAATATCCGGCGGGACTATCTCCATTGTCGCGTCTGACGACGGAATCAACGGCGCCGGCGGAAACGACGGCTCATCGCTGGGAGGCAGGCCGGGACAGGGGATGTTCACCGGCTCGACCGGTACCATCACGATATCCGGCGGTTATATCGTCGTCGACGCCTCCGGCGACGGCATCGACTCCAACGGCACGCTTACGGTCACAGGCGGCATCACGCTCGTCGCAGGGCCGACAAACAGCGGAAACGGCGCCATCGATTATGAAACCTCGGGCACTGTCACAGGCGGCATTGTGATCGCGCTCGGTGCCTCAGGGATGGCGCAGGGCTTCTCTGCGGCGGAAAATCAGGGGGCTATCCTTTGCAGCTTCTCCACACAGTCCGCCGGACAGAGCTTCTGCATCTGCGATGCCGACGGCACCGTGATCGCCTCCTTTACCGCACTCAAAAGCTATCAGTCGGCGGTCATCACGGCGCCCGGCATCCAAAGCGGGAGCACCTATACGCTGTACAGCGGCGCCGTGATCACGGATGCCGACGAAAACGGCTTTGCGCAGGACACGACAAAAACGGGCGGCACCGTGATCACACAGATCACGATGACCTCGAATCTCTACGGCTCCTCTGGCAGCGGAATCGGAGGGATGCCCGGCGGTATCGGCGGAGACCCCGGCGGCAAGGGCGGCGGCGGTATGCGGCCATAAATATTCCCGACAAGGAAAAAGAGCTGAACGTAAAAAGCGTTCAGCTCTTTTCTCCGAAATCTCTGCTTTTATCATTTTGACTTTCAAGCCTGATCCGTATCGGTCGTGCCGGTCGAATCGGCTATCATCGATTCCTGCGGCGGCGCCAAGACACCGTCGCTCATGCGCAAAATGACATCGGCTTTTTCTGCCACCTCCATCGCATGTGTGATCACAACGACACATTTGCCGTACCGATGCGCCATATCAATCAAAATCTCCACAATATTGGCGCTGTTTTCGTTATCCAGATTTCCCGTCGGCTCATCGGCAAGGAGAAGCTCCGGGTCCGCCGCAATGGCGCGCGCAACCGCGATTCGCTGCTGCTCGCCGCCGGAAAACTCGGTGCTCCGTTTTTTATACTGGACCCTTTCCAAGCCCACAAGCTCGAGCATCTCCTCCGCTCTCGCCCGTTTGCCCTCTTTTTTTCCGGAAAGCTCCAAGGCAAGCTCCACATTTTCAACCGCCGTCAGCTGAGGCAAAAGATAATAGGACTGAAAAACCATTCCGACATGCTCCCTGCGATATCGGTCGCGGTCAAGTCCCGCAAGGTCCGTGCCGTTATACAGGATCCTCCCGCTTTTCGGCACGTCAAGTCCCGCCAAAAGCGACATAAAGGTGGATTTCCCGCTTCCGGAACGTCCCACAATGGCGTAAACGGTTCCCGCCTCAAAGCTTGCCGTCGCATGCTTCAAGGCATGAACGGCGCCTGCCTTCGTCACATAATCATAGGCGAGATCACGTATTTCAAGAATGCTCATCTGTCCCTCCTGCACTATCGCTTTCTTTTTTCAAGACGGTATCGATCCGCTCAAAATAGAAGTCCCCATCGGTGACGGAAAGCGCGCTGTAAAGTCTTTGATAATCCTCCAATCGGACAAGGATATCCGTACCGGAGCAATATTCGTTTTCCTCATACGTGCCTACCACGATCACCGCCGTGTTTCTCGGCAGATAGGCATCCATGATCCCCGACGCGGTGACAATCCTGTAATCCTCCCTGTCATGCGCGCCGAGATGTATGATCTTTCGTTCTCCCTCAAATCCAACCTCCTCGCTGACAAACGCATAGACAAAGTCCTCATAATAATTCGGGAGCGCCTGCACCTCATCGAACGAAATCGAGGTTTTTACCGAGCCGATATCCGAAATACCGACGACCGCTGTCGGCGTCCATATGTTATCCTGAAATGTCTCAAATACGCCGAAATCATAGAAAATATGGCGGTTGACGCCGATTTCTCCGTCTCTTATCGTTTTCCGAGCATTGATCGGGACCTCCGGCACGCTTGCCCTGCCGCCCGCAAGAGAAATTTCGACCGTCGTTTCCCTTTCCAGTGCCATAGACGCCGGATTTTGACGTGCCGCATCGGCCGCTCGAAGCACGGCGGATTCCGCCGCTTCGGCAAGCACGGTATCATTGACATAACGGCAAAGCTTTCCCGCTGCAAGCCGTCCCCCGAAAAAGCCGGAAACCGCGGCGGCCGCGACGATGATCGCAAGCTCCGTCATGATCATGCCGGAGACCGCGCGCTTCTTCATGCCGAGCGCACGGAGAATTTCCTTCTCTTTTCTGCGGGAATTGCTGAAATATGCGGTAAAGAAGATCAAAACGCCGAGCCCCACAAGCAAAACGACGGCAAAGACCAGAACCGCGATCACGCAAATATTTCGCAGCTCCTCCGACAGTACGTCATAAGAGCTGTTATTGAAAAGGATGTCGGCCTGCTGAAAATCCAGTCCGTTTTTTTCTGCATTCCTGACGAACGCATCAAAATCGCCGCGCCCTTTCAAAACAAAATCCGCACGATCCACCCACAGGCTTGCGGTGGAAGAAAGATATCCGGAGGTCACGCTTCCGTAATCCAGCTCCGCCACGGCAAGCGGCAGATAGGCAGGATAATCCTCATAGGAGGACGATGGAAAATCGGATTTATAAATGCCGACAACGACGCTCTCAAAAAAGGTAAATCTGCTGTAATCCTGTCTGTAATAGCGCCGAATCAGGGTATCCCCCACCGATATGCCGTATTGCTCCGCCAGCCACCAAGGGATCACAAGCTCCGCACGGTTTCCGCCGTACCCATCCGCCGTCAGTCCCGTCCCCTCGATTATCGTGCACTCCCCCGTAAAAAACGGATAGGTAAGATACAGGTTTTCCACTGCGACAAGCTTACAGCTCGCTTCGTCGTTCCAAATCGGCGCGGCATCTTCCGGCGCAACCTTTTCCGGCAGCCGGAACATATTGGCGCCTCCGGCGATAACGCCTTCGTTTTCCGACATCGACACGTTATAGGAGATGATATCCGCGCCGGAAAGACAATATCCGATATCCCGCAGGGATACATGTGCGCTCACGTCCTTGGGCACCAAGGATGCGACAAAGATATAAGCCTCATCCAACGCCGTTTTTGCGCCCGTACAAGCCGTATAAACGAACACCGACGCCGTCACGGCCACCACGAGGAAGAAAACGACCAAGAAGTAAAGAACGGTCCGCCACGGCATTCTGACAAGGTTGCGAAAAGCAAGTTTTATGATCATTCCTTCCCTCCTACCGCGGACAGAGCGTTGATTCTACTCACATAAAGCCGGACGAACAGATAAACGCCGAGCAGGATCACGCCCGCAAGCGCCGCCGTAACCAGCATTGCCGGCAGAATATATTCTCCGGCAAGATATGAGAAATCCGCCATTTTTTCCAGTATATGATCGCTGCCCGGATCGCCGAGCAAAACAAAATCCGCCGTCTCATTGGAAATCTGCGCGCTGATTTCAGCCGCATTCAGATACGCCGTAATCGGCGCAGCGCAAAGAGAGACCGCACCGGCGAAAATGACGGCGGCAAGTAAAAATCCCGCAAGAAACAGCAAGAGCACCTCGAGGAAAAAGGAAGCGGAAACGGCGCTTCTCCGCTTTCCGAGCGCCGACAGCACCGCAAGCTCACGGTGACGAGCATTCATGTTGAAAAAAATCACAAGCAGGAGAATCACAAAACCGATGGCGACGATTCCTATAAGCAGAATGGAGATCATCTGCGAGAGCCTTGCGGATGGCGAGGTAGCCGCATCCGACATGTATTTTGTCAGCTTGACTTCTTTGATAAAGCCGATTTTTCCGATTTCCGCTTCCAGCGCCTCCGCCGTCTCCATATCCGAAAGATGGAAATACAGCGAATCCGGAATCAGCAGCGGATTGTCGATCGCACTAGAAAGAGCAAGACCGGGCATAAGCTCCGGCGTTTCATAACAAAAACGCACGCGCTCATTCTCCGTGATATCCTCAACCGTTGAAATCGGAACGTAGATTCGATTGTCATTCACAAGCCAAGGCTTGCTCACCGAGCCTAAATTATTTTCCGCATTGTGATAAATCCCGCCGACAATATAGTCATAGAAATATCTGTTATCTTCCGTTCCAAGCATCTGCTCCTCATGGAACAGAGAAAGCATGGCAAGGGAAACGACATCTCCGACGGAAAGTCCGTTTTTCTCGGCCAGCGTATCGGAGATCACGATTTTATTGTCGTGACGCTCGTTGTTCCGTTCGGTGATCATCGTGCCCTCGGTCATCGTAAGCGTGCCGCCGTAAACCTCCTCCAAAATTTCCATGGAGGTAACGCCGCAGAGCCGCAGCCCTTCTATGTAATCCACCTGAAGCGTCGGACTAATCGCCTCACCCGGATAGCGCGTCCGTTTGAACATGCCTTTTCCGACATATTCGATATCGATGAGAAAAGCGGTATATTCCTTTATGGCGGAAACACTGCTGATCACGCCGGAATTTTCGGCAAGCGTGAGCGCCGCCCGATACGACAGAAACGGCGTGAGCGTGTCGTCCGTCACATAGACGGAGCCGTCGAGCGGACCGTAAAAGCGCGCCCTGCTGTCACGGCAAAGCTTGCCCGTCAAAATGCCGAACATAGACAAGAAAAAGAGGACAAACGCCATGGCCAGCGTCAAAAGGCTTCTTGCTTTCAGTCGTCCGATATTGCGTACGGCGTATCGCACAGAAATCCCCTCCAATCTACATCGTCAAGGCACCCCACACCTGTTCTGGAATCGCAGGTCTCCTCCCGAAGCTGCGTCTTGCAAAGAACATATAGGCGAATCTCTTCCCCGCACTGCTTACAGGAAAAAAAGACCTCGTGATAATAATATCCGTTTTCCTTTGCTTGGGACGTATAAAACACCCTTATTGTCGAAAGCTTCACCGTATGGACCTCATAATGCGCTTCATAATCACAGGAGCCCCAAATACAATAGGCATAATGATAGACGGAGGCGTCCACATCCTGCGAAACCGACGAGGCATCCCGATACCGGACGTAATGCTCGCAGGCGTCGTTCGGAAACATTTCCCGATTTTCCGCACGGAAGCTCTCGCCAAAGGCGGCAAGCTCAAAATAGACATCGCCTTTCCCGCAGGAAACCAATGTCAGAAAAAGACACAGCAGAACCGCCGCGCTCATGATTCGTTTTTTCATGGACGCCCCTCCTTATTTATGTTTTACTGCTCATGAACCTGCTCGCTCCACGTGTCCTCCGTCACCTCATAGGGCATCAGAGATTCCAAAAAGCCCTCCGAAAATTCATATGGATTGTCTATATTCCCTTCTTTGAGCTCCTGACGTACCTGAATCGATGTCAGCGCATGAAAATGCTTCAGATCCTCTTCAAGCCCTGCCGGAATATTGCCGTTTGATTTTTCGTCAAAAAATTCCGAATAGGAATAGGATGCGTATACAATATGACTGCCGTCATTGTCATCCTCAGTGTAATATCCCAAATAAATAGACGGCTCACGTGAAAGACCGGTCTGATTGTCCGTTATCGCATAGTTGATCGTCAAAATTTGGATGGCAAGCAAATCCCCCTCCGAATAGTCACCGCCGAAAAATTTCCGAAAAACGGCATCCAAAAAAGGATTGGTCATTTCGATCGATTCGCCGGAATAGCAATCCGCCGGGTCCAGCGCCAGCTTGACGGTCTCATAAAAGAGCCGCCCATTCTCATCCGCTTTCACGACCTCAAGCTCCCTATCCCATACGGTACCTCTATAATGAGAAACCGGGAGATAAATCACTACAGGGGATTCCATGGGCAGAGACTGAGCGCTCTTTTGGCCAGTCGAACCGGTATAAATCTCATATTGATAATTTTCAACATAAATCCCTCTGAGATTGTGTAGATAGTACCGTCCGTTTCCCGACAGCGTGATCTTCACCGCGTTGTGCTCCGCGACAAACTCTTCTTTTACGGTAAGCGTCGGCTCCTTTTCCCGATAATACAGGCGCCAGCTCTCGCGAAGCGATTCCCGTTTTTCCGCCACCGGCTTACATGCCTCAATCAATGCCTCCGCTTCCTCGACAGCCTTTTCCGAAAGTGTAAATTCTCCCGCATAATTCGGATATTTGTCAGGAAGCGCAAGCAGCTCCTCCGCATATTCCGTAAGCTTTAAATCAATGCCGTTGAAAGAGAGCGCAAGCACGGTCATTCTCTCTTCGGCAGAAAATTCATAAGAAGTACTCAACCAATAATCCACCACAATGCCAAGCGTAACGGGGATCAAGTCCACTTCTCTGTCGGAAAGCAACGTATAGATATGATATAGAATAGATTCATACGGAGCCGTAAATGATTCGACATTTTCCGTTTTCAAGTAGGCCGCGACAAACCCGTCCTGTGTATCTGTGCCCTCATTATCCAAATAGTGCTGGACAAGCATAGCATAATAGGAAATGCCGCAAAGCGCCTGAAAATAGTCGTATTCATAGGTGCCCTTACGATATCCGAATACCGATGAAGCGTCGGGCGAGCAGCATGGCTTGGCTGGACAGGCTGTCGGCGACGGTCTCGTCCAGCTGGGCGAGACCGTCCGTCAGCTGGCTC
>URZF01000046.1 GCA_900552255.1 uncultured Eubacteriales bacterium
GAATAGGAAAGAGTTATGGTTTTTCACCGTTCTGAAATCAGATTTTCCGTGTTATTTTTCACGTCAGCTTTCTGCCATAGACGAGGATTCGATATAGCTGTGATATCCTTTCAGTTGTCCGGGTGTTGATCCGAATACGATATAGTCGATTTCCACGCTGTTTCCGGCTTTGATCAGGGCGCGGCTGTCAAGGCGGTTGAAATATTCGGCGTATACATCGTAGTCGGCTGCGGTTTCGCCTTCATCAAAGGTGTTGTTCAGATAAGCGTTCGCATAGGAGCAGGTGGCGCCGAGAAGATGAAATTTAAGTCCGGAAACTTTTGTATTTTGCTTCCATGTCCAGTTGTTCCCGGGGCTTTGTCCGGGCAGAAGAACGCCCTTGCCGGACGCATAGGTTGCCGCATAACAGAGATCGTAAATATAGGTCTGATATGTGTTTTTCTGCTTGCCGATCGACATGACCATAAACTGTGTGGAGGCATATGCTTGTGCGTTGTTGAATTGGACGGCGATTTTGTCGTTTTCCGTCGGATTTAAAATTCGGATCTTCATATACTGATGATATCCGCGCCAAGCATCCTCTTGGCCGACGTTGTCAAAAGTGAAGGGAAGCCCCGCCCATGTTCCATAGCCTGAACGCAGCTCCTCCTCAAAGTCATAGGAGATAAGATCGTCGAAGCTGATGGCGAAGTCATTCATGCCATGATAGCACGTGTCGGTGCCTCTGAGAAAATATTGAGAGTCCGAGACGCCTGCGGTGTCGCCGGCGGCCTTGAAGGTACCGTCTTTTTTTGCTGTCAGCTTGAGCGAATCCTCCGTAAATTCCACGGTGAGAAATTCGTCGTTGTATGTCATGGCGCTGACGATATATTCATGCGTTGTCATTTTTTGATCTTCTGCAATGGTTTTCGTTCCAAAGTCAAGTCTTGCAAAGAGGGGAAGTGTGGTCGCAAAAGAGCTGTCGCTCGGTGTCACCGGCTGCGCGCCGGTCGTTCCGTCCGGATTTTCGGTCATGATATCCGAGGAAGAATCATCAATTCCTGGGATGTCGTCGGATGAATCGATTGGCGATGTGTCGCTTGTATCCGGAATCTGCGGTGTTGTGCTGTTTTTGTCATCTGTTGTGCTTGTCGTTTCGGTTGTACCTCCGGTGCATCCGGTCAGCATAAAACAGAAAACAAGCAAGCACAGCATGGTAATTAGTATTTTTTTCATGTTATTGTTCCGTTCCGCCGCCATTACGGCCTTTTATATTGAAGCGAAGCTTAACGTCTTCGAGAAGAATGACGCTTCGTCTTTTGGGATTTTCCTTGTCCGAAAGTACATGTTGATATCTTTTCGGAGCTGCAGAAAATAAGGCATTTCTTGCTTTGCCGTAATCTAAGTCTTTGCAGTTATGCTTTTCGTTATGCGCCGGTGCGTTTTGTAAATGTTTGCAAAAAAAAGAGTGCTTCGGAAAGAAGCACTCTTTTAGATCCGTTTTAAAAATCAGCTTGCTGCGTTGGAAGAATCCTCGAGATAGCTGGTGTAGCCTGCGAGCTGATCGATCGAGCAGCCAAAGACGACATAGTCGACCTCGACCTTGTTGCCTTCCTTGATGTTGGTACGGCTGTCGCACGCACTTGCATTGTTGGAGCTGAAAGCGCCGAGGAAGCTGAATCTCAGAGCGGAAAGCTTATCGCTCGTTGTCCAGATCAGGTTGTTGCCGGGAACGCTGCCGGAATTTTTCACTACATTGACGAAGTCAATGTAAGTTGTAGCACCGCTGGCTTTGGCAGAAGCGAGACCGTTTAGGAACATGATGTCATACGTGTAGGATTTCCATTCGGTGGTAGGCGTGGTCGTCAGGTTTGCACTGGTGGTTGTAGGAGCGCCGCCCTGCAGATACATGTTGGAGCAGACCATCGTGCTTGCATAACTGTCGGCCGTACGGTGCCATCTGAAGCTGATCATGTTGTTGGAGGTGTTGTTCAGAATACGAACCTTCATATACTGATAACGGCCCTGCCAGCTCTTTCCGACATTGTTGGTGTTGAAAGGATAGTTCACCCAAGAACCCCAGCCGTGCTTCAGTTCGTCATCGAAATCGTAAGTGATGATATCATCGAAGCAAAGCTCGAAAGACGATGCATCCATGCCGCTGGTATAGCTCTTTGTCGCATAGATAACGATGGTATCTTCCGTATACTCGATGGCGATGCAGTCGGCGTTATATGTAAGAGCGCCTGTCAGATATTCGTGAGAGGTTTTGCCTTCTGCCTCAGCCTTGGTCTTGGTACCGAAGTCGAAACGAGCAAATACGGGAAGTGTGGTTCCTTCTGTCGATTCGGAAGGTGTGGTGACCGGAGGCTCGGTTTCTTTCGAGGTGTCAGGAGTTGTTTGCGGGGGTTCGGTATCCGTTGTTTCCGGGGGCTCAGTCTCCGTTGTTTGCGGAGGTTCAGTATCCGTTGTTTCCGGGGGATCCGTTTCGTCCGGAGTCGAGGCTGTTGTGTCCGAAGGTGTCGGAGCTGCGGTAGTAGTGTCTTCGAGGTCATCCTTATCACAACCGACCATAGCAAGTACAGCGAAGAGCATAACGACTACCAACAAGAGTGATAAAAGTCTCTTCATAAAATAGATTCTCCTTTTTTGAATTTAGAAAATTTTCTTACCGTACAAGATATCGTCTGAAAAATACCTCGCACCGTGATTACTGTTATTTTATCACCAAACTTGGAATTTGTCAATACCTATAAAAAAATAGTGCTCAAAAAAGCGTTTGAATTTCAAAAAAATTATCCCTTCTTATGCTTTTTTTGTAAAGAATGTGTGGATTTTCATAATTATATAGAGGGAAAATGGTCGAATTATATGCTTTTTGGGAATTGAAAGCTTTTTTGAATTTCTTTTTTGCCGTATCGTATAAATTTACTTTATTTTATGCTCAGCGCGGTGAAAAAATAACTCCGGTGTCCCCCGGGACAGAGAATTTTTGCTGTTGCTTTTTTCAGGCCGCGGCGAAAAGCCTCCTGTCACATGACAGGAGGCTCTGCGCTTTATCGGTTTTATCAGTCTTCGTAATAGGTTTCGTCGTCGATCGGCGCTACCGTGATGTGGGTAAGCGGATCTTCGCAGCTGTCGTCCTTGTAGATCTCAAAGTGGAGATGCGGAGCTTGGGAGATTTCCACAAGTGCGGTATCTCCCACGGCGCCGATTTCATCGCCCGCCTTGACAACGGTGCCCGCGGCGATGCCGTCGGCTGTTTTGGTCTGCAAATTCTGATAAACGGATTTATAACCGTTCGCATGGGAGATCACGATGGTTTGTCCCATCATGGGATCGAATTCCACCGATTCGACCGTGCCGTCCGCTGCCGCGTAGACGGGAGTTCCGGCATCCGCCTCGAGATCGACGCCGAGATGGACGCGGTAATCCTCCATCGTATCCGAGAATACCGGGATATCGGCAGACCATTCCTTTGATATGTTGCCGTTTGTCAGAGGAGAGATGAACGATACCTTATCGGCAACGATGGGCTTATCGTCGTCTGGATTTTTTGTCGTTTCCTCAGGACTTGTGTTGTTTGTGGTTTGCTCCGGCTTGTCCGAGCCGGTTGTGTCCGACGGACCGGGCTTTGCACGTCTGCTGGAGACCACGGCGATGATGGTGACGCAGATGGCGGCGACGACAAGCAGCGCCAGCGCGATGGATAAGCCGCGGTTCAGCCGCATTTTCTTTTGATTTTGATTCATAAAAACAATTCCTTTCCGCCTTTCGGCTTTGTGAACTGTTTCTATTGTCGCCAAAATTTTTCAGCTTATACACAAATATGGAAAAAATGCGGATTTTTCAGTGGAATCCGGGGGAATACAGACGTTTTTCAGTCGGAAATCATATATCCGAAGCCGCGCACGGTGGAGATGAGCCGGATCCGGAAGCGGTTGTCGATCTTGGAGCGCAGATAATTGATATAGACGTCCACGACGTTGGTATCCTCGCCGGCCTCTCCGAAGATGCGGGAGAGCGCGTCCTTTCTGGATACGGGCTTCCCGCGGTTGTCGAGCAGAAGGCGAAGCAGATCGAACTCCCGTTTTGTCAGCTCGATTTTCTCTCCTTTATAATATGCGGCGCGCTGTGTTTCGTCGAGCGCGATATATTGCGCTGGATTTTTCCGCTTCTGCGTCCTCAGCTCATGATGCGGAGCGTCGCCGGCAGGGACAAGGAGGGAACTGAAAAAATCTTCGACGACGAACGGCCGCACGACCGCATAGTATCGGGTCAGCTCCTGCGTCGAAAGCCGTCCCAGCTCCTCGGGATATCCGCAGACTACGAGCTCGCATTGAGACGGCGGCCGGAATGCTCCGGATAAGAGCAGCTTTGCGTCGATGACGGCAAGCTTTATGGACGCGGCGACGTCCGTTTCGGCTTGTGTTCCGGCCGTGACGCAGGAGACGCCGCGTTCGAGGAATTCAAGCTCGAGCATTCGGGCGAAAACGGCGTCCGTCGACGCGATAAGAACGTTCATGACGATCACCTCCGGACGGTGTTATTTTCTCTCAATCGAGGAACCGGCTGCGGGAACTTTGATCTTTTTGCATTTTTCGTAGTTTTTGTATTTTGTCTCAGGCGTCCTTGTGGCGTCTATGATTTTTTGCCCTTTTTTCAGAGAAAACAGCGTGACGCCCGACGCCGTGCGCGTCGCTTTTTCCGGAATCAGCTTTGTGCTGATATAAACGGCCTTGCCTGCGTCGCTTACGAGCAGCAGCTCGAACGGCGCGTCCTCGTAAAAGGCGCCGACGAGCGGGGAAGCATCGGAATAGGCGTTGATCAGTTTTTTTCGCGAAGCCTTTGTCTCATAGGAGGAAACGGGTACGCGCACGCCCTTTCCGTTTTCAAATATATAGACGAAATAGCGGTCTTTTTCATAGGCGGCGAGCGCCTTCATCGCGATGACGCGCTCGCCCTCGTCAAAGCCGAGCTTGACGGGGACATAGTCGCCGAGCTGCGACGCCTTTTTCGTCTCGAATTCGCTGACCTTGGATTTGTAGATCTTTTGCCTGTCGCTGATAAAGAGAAGCTCGGATATGTTATCGGAATCTTCCGTCTGAATGACCTCGTCTCCGGGCTTTAAAGCCTGTTCGTCGCTGCCTCTCAGGGATTGAAGTGTGATTTTTTTGAAATAGCCCTCTTTTGTCAGGACCAGCTTGACATTATAATTTTCCACGAAGTCTTTTTCGTCGTATTCCTCGACGGCATCCTCGAAAATAAGCTTGGTTTTCCGCGGAATCGCGTATTTTTCCTTGATTTCCTCGAGCTGCTTTATGATGCGGTTTTTGAGCTTGCGCTCGGATTCGATGATGCTTTTGAGCTCCGCGATGTCCTTTTGCAGCTGCTCGATTTCCTTGATGCGTTCGAGAATGTATTCGCGGTTGAGATGCCTCAGCTTGATTTCCGCGATGTATTCCGCCTGAATCTCGTCGAGGCCGAAGCCCTCCATCAGGTTCGGGACGACCATCTCGTCCTTTTCCGTTTCGCGGACGATCTTGATCGCTTTGTCGAGGTCGAGCAGGATCTCCCCGAGACCGAGCAGCAGGTGGAGCTTGTCGCATTTCTTGGAAAGGTCGAAGGAGAGCTCGCGCTTCACGCAGCTCATGCGGAACCGGATCCATTCGTCGAGAATGCCGCGCAGTCCGAGCTGCCGCGGCTCTCCGTCGATAAGCACATTGAAGTTGCAGGCGAAGGAATCCTGAAGCGGCGTCTTTTTGTAGAGCTTCATCATAAGCTTGTCGGGATCGACGCCGCGGCGCAGGTCGAGCGTCAGCTTGAAGCCGTGCAGGTCGATTTCGTCGCGCACATCGGTGACTTCCTTGAGCGAGCCCGCTTTGATCATATCGGTGAGCTTCTTGATGATGACCTCGATGGAGGTGGAGTAGGGGATCTCCACGATATCGATGCAGCCTGCGTCCTTGTCGTAGACGTAGCGGGCGCGAAGCGGAACGTTGCCCCGTCCCGTTTCGTAGATTTCCCGCATCCGGCCGCGGTCATAGAGCAGAAGCGCGCCGCCCGAAAAATCGGGCGCCTTGACGATGTCGAGCAGCTCCTCCGTCGTCGTGTCCGGATTTTTGAGGATGGCGATGGTGCCGTCGCAGATCTCCCCGAGATTGAAGGAGCAGATTTGGCTTGCCATGCCGACGGCGATGCCCATGTTCGGCGAAACGAGAATATTCGGGAACGCCGTGGGAAGCAGAACCGGCTCCTTCATCGTATTGTCGTAGTTGTCGACGAAATCGACGGCGTCCTTATCGATGCCGCGGAAGATCTCATTGCAGATGGCGTCGAGCTTGACCTCGGTGTAACGCGACGCGGCGAACGCCATGTCGCGGCTGTATACCTTTCCGAAGCTTCCCTTGGAATCGACGAGCGGATGGAGCAGCGCTTCGTTGCCGCGCGTGAGCCTCACCATCGTTTCGTAGATCGCCATGTCGCCGTGCGGATTGAGTCTCATCGTCTGTCCGACGACGTTCGCGCTTTTGGTGCGGTGCCCGGTGAGCAGTCCCATTTTATACATGGTATAGAGCAGCTTGCGGTGAGACGGCTTGAAGCCGTCGATCTCCGGAATCGCGCGAGAAACGATGACGCTCATGACATACGGCATGTAGTTTTTCTCGATCGTATCGGTGATCGGCTGGAGCGTGACCTCGGCGGGGACGATCTCTTTTGTCTCTATTTTCTTTTTGGATTTTGCCATGCTGACCGTTCCTTCCTTTCGTTAAATGTCCGCTTCGGCGATGTATTCCTTGCCGTAGGCCGCGATGAAGCGCTTGCGCTCGTCAAGGTCGTCGCCGAGCAGGGTTTCAAAAATGTATTCGGTCTTTTCGCGGTCGGCCTCCATGACCTTGATGAGCCGTCTCGTCTCCGGATTCATCGTCGTCTGCCACATCATGTCCGGCTCGTTTTCGCCGAGACCTTTGGAGCGCTGCAAGGTGTACTTTGCATTTCCGAGCCTCGATACGATCTGCGCCTTTTCGTTTTCGTCGTAGGCGAAATAAATGTTGTCCTTGCAGGTGATCTCATAAAGAGGGGATTCCGCGATGAACACCTTGCCCTCCTTGATGAGCGTGGGCAGGAGCCGATAAAACAGCGTGAGCAGCAGCGTGCGGATCTGGAAACCGTCCTCGTCGGCATCGGTGCAGATGATAATCTTGCTCCATTTCAGCTGGGAAAGATCGAAAGCGCCCTGCGTATTGCCCTTGGCCTTGACCTCGACGCCGCAGCCGATGACTTTCAAAAGATCGACGATGATATCGCTTTTGAAGATGCGGTCGTAGCCCGCTTTCAGGCAGTTGAGCGTCTTGCCGCGCACCGGAATGATCGCCTGAAATTCGGCGTCCCGTCCGAGCTTGCAGGAGGTCATCGCGGAATCGCCCTCCACGATGTAGACCTCACGGCGTTCGGGATCCTTCGAGCGGCAGGCGACGAATTTCTCCACGCGGTTGGCGAGATCGTTCTGCGAGGCAAGCTTCTTTTTCAGATTCAGGCGCGTGCTTTCCGCATTCTCGCGGCTCCGCTTGTTGACGAGCACCTGAGAGGCGATTTTCTCCGCGTCGGCGGGGTTTTCGATGAAATAGAATTCGAGCTGCTTTTTGAGAAAGTCCGTCAGCGCCTCCGCGATGAACTCGTTGGAGATCGCTTTTTTGGTCTGATTTTCATAGGAGGTCTGCGTCGAGAAGCTGTTGATGATGAGGACAAGGCAGTCCTCGACGTCGCCGAACGTGATTTTGCTTTCATTTTTATTGTATTTGCCGCCCGTTTTCAGATATTTGTCGATGGCGTAGACGAACGCCGTGCGCGTCGCCTTGTCCGGCGAACCGCCGTGCTCGAGAAAGCTGGAATTGTGGTAATATTCGATGAGATTCACCGTGTTGGAAAAGCAGAACGCGATCTCCGCCTTAAAGCTGTATTCGGGCTTGTCCGCGCGGTCGCGTCCCTTGGCTTCCATTTTCCACAGCACGGGAGGCGTCAGTGCGGTATCTCCGACCGTGCGGCTGATCTGGTCCTCGATGCCGTGCTCGTAGCAGAATTCCTTTTCGTCGAAGGTGCCGTCCTCGTTCTGCCAGCGGAAGCGGAAGCACAGCCCCGCGTTGACGACCGCTTGGCGGTCGAGCATGCTTTCGTAATAGTCGCGCGGAACGGCGGTGGAGGTGAACACCTCGAGGTCGGGCTTCCATGTGACGACCGTTCCTGTGCGCTGTTCTTTTTTGGAGACGAGCGGCGTGCGGATAAGCTCGCCGTCCGGCTCGCCCTTTTTGAAATTCATTTCGAGCATTTCCGTGCCGCGGTACGACTGCACCTTCATAAATTCGGAGCTGTACTGCGTGGCGGCGGCGCCGAGTCCGTTGAGTCCCAGCGAATACTGATAGAGCGCCTCGTCCCCGTTGTTGTTGTATTTGCTGCCGGCGTAAAGCTCGCAGTAGACCAGCTCCCAGTTGTATTTGCCCTCGTTCTCGTTGTAATCGAGCGGGACGCCGCGCCCGAAATCCTCGATGCAGATGGAGCCGTCGCGGTAGGCGGTGATGTTGATCCGTTTGCCGTAGCCCTCGCGCGCTTCGTCCACGGCGTTGGAAAGAATCTCAAATACCGAATGCTCGCAGCCCTCCAGTCCGTCGGAACCAAAGATGACCGCGGGACGGCTGCGGACTCTCGCGGCGCCTTTGAGCATCGTGATGCTTTTGTCGTCGTATACGTTTGTTTTTTTCGTCATTTGCGTCTCCTCTTGCCGTCTGCGCGGCGTGAAATTGGGCGTGGAAAGGAAAAGAGCCTGCAATCGGAGAGCCAATCATCATGGGTATTACGAAGGCTTCTCTTGCAACCAATTCCTTCCTGTCAGCCGCTTCTTTCCAGGAGACAACAAAGGTTCTGACAGAGGCAGCAATCAAAGGAAAGATCGATCCGCTGGTA
>URZF01000047.1 GCA_900552255.1 uncultured Eubacteriales bacterium
GAGGCGCTGGCAGCAAATCCGGACAGCGCCATGAAGGACGAAGAGCGCATTTCCGCACGGACTGCATTCAACTATATTTGTCGTGCGCGGCAAAGTGCGCGGACGGTATGCGTTCGATTTCCCGTTTCCGGTGGAGGAAAACGCGAGCCTTGACGGCGCATTTGCGGATATGGCGGCGTTCTGCGCGGAGAATTTTCTGCCGTTTGAGTTTTCCGCGGTGCCGCGCGAATATGTCCATGAGATACTGGAACGCTATCCGACCGTTGAAACAAGGACGTTCCGCAACTTCAACGATTATCTGTATACGGCCTCCGATTTTGTGAATTTTGCGGGAAAACGCTATGCCGGCCAGCGCAATCATGTGAGAAAATTTCACGCGAGCTATCCCGACGCGGTCTTCCGTGAGCTTACCGGGGCGGATGCGGCGCTCATCCATGCGTTCCGCGAGCGGTTCACGGAGGAATTTCACAAAACCTCGCACGGCGCGAAAAACGAATTGGAGCGCGCGTGGCAGATGCTGCGGTATGTCGGCTCCCCGATGTTCCGGTGCGGCGGATTTATAAAGGACGGGGCGCTCATTTCCTTCTGTCTTGCCGAGAAGTGCGGAGAGACGCTTGTCGACCATATTGAAAAGGCCCTGCCGGAATACGAGGGGATTTATCCCGCGATGGTGCAGGAGTTTGCGCGCAGGTTTGCGGGCGATGTGAAATACATCAACCGCGAGGACGATTCCGGCGATCACGGGCTTCGCACCTCCAAAATGCAGTATCAGCCGATCGAAATTCTTGAAAAATATTATGTGAAGGTGAAAAACGAGCTTTATCATGTGGAAAAGATCCCGGTGATCGAGACGGAACGCCTGACGCTCGACGCCATCACGGAGGAGGATATCCCCGTTTATAACCGGCTGTGTCTCGATGACAAGCGGAACCGCTACTGGGGCTATGATTACAGGCGTGACTGCGAAAATCCCGATGAGGACTATTTTTATCTCGACCAAAAAAAGGATTTCGGCAGCAGCACGGCGATGAATTTTGCCGTTCGGCTTGCGGGGACGTTCATCGGGGAGCTGATTCTGTACAATTTCGATTTTCGCGGCGGCGCGGAGCTCGGCATCCGGCTCCTGCCGGAGTATGAGGGACACGGCTATGCGACGGAGGCCTATGCCGCGGCGTGCGATTATGCGCTGTACGGGATCGGCATGTATGAGGTGCGCGGCAAATGCTACCGTGAAAATCTGCCGTCGAAAAAGATGCTTTCCGCCGTGATGCGGAAGGTAAGTGAGGACGAGACTTATCTTTATTTCAAAAAGACGGTATAATGTATCGGGAAGGAATTTTATGATATGCTGAAAGCAGTGATTTTTGATATGGACGGGACGCTCTGCGATTCGTTTCCGCTGATGATCCGCGCGCTTCACGAGGCGGTGGAGCCGATCGTCGGACATGCGGTCTCCGACGAGGATTTTATGGAGGCGCTCGGTCCGAACGAAAAGGGCATCATCGTGAATATGCTTGGAGACCGATATGATAGGGCGGCTGCCTCCTATGATGTGCTGTATGAACGCTATCTGCCGGAGATGTGTGCCGCACCGTTCGACGGGATCCGTGAAATATTTGATTTTTTGGCGGAGAAAAATGTGAGAACTGCGCTTGTCACAGGAAAAAACAAGACGAGCTGCGATGTGACGCTCCGCCAGTTCGGTATGGAGGCGGCCTTCGACGCCGTAGAATACGGCTCGCCCGTCGGCTCGCGCAAAAAAGAGGCGATAAGCCTTGTCATCGACAAGTTCGGCATCCGTCCCGACGAGGCGATCTATATCGGCGACGCGCCGAGCGACGTGACCTATTCCCGCGAGGCGGGGCTTTTGACCGCTTCGGCGCTGTGGGCGCCCTCGACCGACGCGGAGGCGACGGTCGCTGCGGGAGCGGACGTCATCTGCCGGACGCCGGCGGATTTCCTGCGATATTTGAAAGAAGATCTTGGATAAAACCGATTATAAAGGGGAAGAGAGCACTTGGAAAATTTTGAAAAAGAGATCGAGAGACGCCGCACCTTTGCGATCATCTCGCACCCGGACGCCGGCAAGACGACGCTGACGGAGAAGCTGCTCCTTTACGGCGGCGCGATTTTGCAGGCGGGCGCCGTCAAGGGCAAGGCTGCGGACAGACACGCCGTTTCCGACTGGATGGAGCTTGAAAAGCAGAGAGGAATTTCGATCACCTCCTCCGTCATGCAGTTTCAGTATGAGGGCTACTGCATCAACATCCTCGACACGCCGGGACATCAGGATTTCTCGGAGGACACCTACCGCACGCTGATGGCGGCTGACAGCGCCGTCATGGTTATCGATGCGGCAAAGGGCATCGAGCCGCAGACGCGCAAGCTTTTCAAGGTCTGTGCGATGCGCGGCATTCCGATTTTCACGTTTATCAACAAGCTCGACCGCGAGGCGCGCGATCCGTTCGACCTTGTCGACGAGCTGGAAAAGGAATTCGGCATCGGGACCTATCCGATGAACTGGCCGATCGGCTGCGGGCAGTCGTTCCGCGGCGTTTTCGACCGGGAAAGGCGCCGGATTCTCGTGTTCAATGCGAAGAACCGCGGTCAGACGAAGCTCGAATCGATCGAGTGTGACATCACCGATACGGCGAAGCTCGACGACATCATCGGAGAGGAGCGCCGGCGCGAGCTTTGCGAGCAGGTGGAGCTGCTTGACGCGGCAAGCTTCGATTTTGATCTCGAAAAGGTGCGGGCGGGGAAGCTCAGTCCCGTGTTTTTCGGTTCGGCGCTGACGAATTTCGGCGTGGAGCCTTTCCTTGAAAGCTTTCTCAGAATGACGACACCGCCTTTGCCGCGGCGTGCCGGCGACTCGGTCGTCGATCCGTTATGCGGCTCCTTTTCGGCGTTTGTATTCAAAATTCAGGCGAACATGAACAAGGCGCACCGCGACAGGCTCGCCTTTATGCGCATCTGTTCGGGCAAATTCGAGCGCGGCGCGGAATATTATCACGTGCAGGAGGGAAAGAACATCAAGCTTTCCCAGCCGCAGCAGCTCATGGCGCAGGAGCGCGAGATCGTGGACGAGGCTTATGCCGGCGACATCATCGGCGTGTTCGATCCGGGCATCTTTTCGATCGGGGACACGGTATGCGCGCCAAAAATGAAGATCGCCTACGAGGGGATCCCAACGTTCGCGCCGGAGCATTTCGCGACGGTCGAGCAGGTGGACACGATGAAGCGCAAGCAGTTCGTCAAGGGCATGAATCAGATCGCCCAAGAGGGCGCGATCCAGATTTTCTTTGAGCCGGGCGGCGGCATGGAGCGTGTCATCGTCGGTGTGGTCGGCGTTCTGCAATTCGAGGTGCTCGAATACCGGCTGAAAAACGAATACGGCGTAGACGTGCGCCGTTCCAATCTTTCCTATCAGCATATCCGCTGGATCGAAAACGAGGGACTTTCTCCCGCCTCTCTCAATATCACCTCCGATACCAAGTGGGTGCAGGATTTCCGCGGGAAAAACCTGCTCATTTTCACGAGCGAATGGAACATCCGCTGGGCGCTCGAAAAAAATCCGGGGCTTGTGCTCTCGGAATTCAGCAGGAACTGAAAGGCAAACCGGTTCAAGCGATTTTGCGGATTTCGATTCGGCCTTGGCCGCATAAAAGCATAGAGAGGAGATTTTCATATGAAGCTTCCGGTCAAAAAATTAAGGGAAAACGCCGTGTTTCCGACGCGCGGCTCTGCGGCGGCGGCGGGTTATGATCTTTACGCCTGTCTTGACGGCGACGTTGTCATCGCGCCCGGCGGCTCCGCAAAGATCGGGACGGGACTTGCCATCGCCGTGCCGGACGGATATTTCGGCGCGATCTTCGCCCGCAGCGGTCTTGCGGCGAAGGAGGGACTGCGTCCCGCCAACTGTGTCGGCGTGGCGGATTCCGATTACCGCGGCGAATATATGGTGGTGCTGCACAACGATTCCTCCGTGCCGCGCACGGTCGTGCCCGGGGAGCGGATCGCGCAGCTTGTCGTCATGCCGTATCTCGCCGTAGAGTTTGAGCCTGCGGACGCGCTCGACGATACCGAACGCGGCGCGGGCGGATTCGGCAGCACGGGAAAGTGAAATAAGAGGCTGCCGCGATGAAATTCCCGAAGCTGAAACATACTTGGCTTTGTGCCTTTCTCATCTATTCGCCGGCGCTGATGTTGTTTGTTTTCCCGTTTTTCGGCCCTCTTTTTTCCGGCGGTTATGATGGTATTTTCGTCGTAATTTGGATTCTTTTGGGAATCTTTTCTGTTTTCTATTTGATTCGGAATTTTCCTTTTTTCATCACCACGGATATCACACTGTCTACGATTCGATTATGGAAAAAAGACCGATTGTGGATGGAATTTGACCGGGATGGACTCGACCGTCAAAGCGCGGAGCGGAAGCTTCTGCGTCGGATCCGCCGCCGCGGGGAAGAAAGCCTTTTGACAAACGGCAAAGAAAAGCGCCCGTCGCGGCGGCAGGGGTTGTCATCATATTGGCGGATCGGGTAGCAGAGGAGATTCCTGCGATTTTGCGCAGGCAGCATACCTATCATGAGAGCTGTCACCTCGCCTGCGTCGCGGATTTTTCCGTCGGGCGCTGTTATTTTGACGGCATGGGCGAGCCTTATCTTGCCGGAATGACGGGAAAACCCGTAAAAAATATGGCGCTTGCTCTTTTGAGACGGACGGTATTCGGCGGGAGGCTGCCGAAGCGCGGCAACGATAACTGCCCGCCCGAGCCTTTTCCGAACGGAGAGCTTTCGGTGGAAATGAGCTTGTGGGACTATATCCGCGCCTTCCGTGAGGAAATGAAGGAGGGACGCCGCAGGGACAAAGCCATCTATCGGAAGCTGAAAGATGGGGAAGTTCTGTTACAGGATGATGTGCTCTATTGCAGGCTCGGCGAGCATGGTGTTTCCTTTTTTGTCGAAACGGACGGAGAGGATCAGGAGTCCGGTGAGGGCGTCATTGAGGTGCTCATGCAGGATAACTGGGAATATCCCCGCCGCGCGAATATCTCAAAAAAGGATGGGGAGCTGCTGCGCGTCAACATCCGCGACTATCTCATGTCAAGGGGATATCGACAGATCAGATTTTTATGATGCGCACGGCGTCGGTTTCGGCCTCGGTTGCCTTTTTTCAGGGAAAAAACGTCCGAAATTTCGGAATTTCGGCGTCGGTGAGACAAATCCGTATTTCTTATTTACAAATCCGTTTTTTTGTTGTATAATGAAACCATGATAAATTTGTAACAAGGGGCGTGTTGCCATGAAACGAAAGATTCTGATTATAGGCGGAAGCTACATGAATTTGCAGATGAAGATTGATCCCAGAACAAGGGATAACGAAACGACCGCCGGAAGCGAATACCGTTTTCACCCCTTTGGAGAGGCCGCCATCACGGCGATCACCGTGGCGAAGCTCGGCGGGGAATGCGTTTTCGGCACCAAATTCGGCGACGATACCAACGGAAAGCGCCTCTATGAATATTATAAGGGCTGCGGCATCCGCAATGACCTGATGAAAAAGGACAAGTCCGCGCAGACCGGCATGAGCGTCACGCTTTTCAGCGATTTTGAGACCCATGAGACGTATCTCTCGAAGGGCGCATCGGCACGTTTTACAAAAGAGGAGATCGACGACGCTTTCATCACGATGCCGGATATGTTTCTCGTCCCGCCGGAGGAGCTGGGGACGCAGGAACACGTCGCGATGATGGAGATGAGTGCTCCGATCGAGAACGATGAAAAGCCATCCTCTGAAAAGGAAGATAAGTCGGACTCCGGTAATAAAGCTGAGAAAAAAGAGGGCGCGGAGCTGTCCGACATGCCGGAAATGCCGCGTGTGGCGCCCTACCGCTATGAGGAGAGCCTTGCTTATTACGCGGTGCAGAGGGCGGAGGAGCGCGAGATCGATCTTGTCATGCGGTATACGCCGTTTACCGCGAAATTTCCGCTCGAAAAGATAAAAAATCTCAAGATCCTTGTGATTTCCGACGATATGCTTTATTCGCTGACGGGCTTTTTCCCGAATACGACGGATAAGGCGCTGCGTTCGCTCGTCGCGCTTTCCCAAAAGATCAAATCGAAATATTATGTCGTGCAGCAGGGAGACGATACCGCTTTCATCTATGACGGCAAGTATTATGAGACGGTGACGGCGCCCGTCCAGCTGAAATCGGTGGACAGAAGCGCGGGAAAAAAGATGAATCCTACGTTTACGGGAGCGCTCGCCGCGGAATATTTGGAGAGCAAAAACATCGTCCGCGCCTGCCGGTTTGCGCTGATCGTGAGCCTTATGACGCGCTCGAAATTCGGCAATTTGGAAAAGATTCCGGCCAAGGCGGAGCTTGAGGCCTATGCCGTGGAAAACGGCATCGACCTCTATAAAGGATAAAGCGCGCGATGGATAAGGTGATAAAGCTGCTCGGCGTCGATTACGGCGAGGCGCGCACGGGACTTGCGCGCTCCGACGCGCTCGGGCTTTACGCCGTCGGTATAGGGAATATCAAGAGCTATCATATGGAGAAAACCGCGGCGGAAATCGTCCGGGTCGCAGAAAAAGAGGGAACGGAGCGGATCGTCATCGGCAAGCCGGTCAATATGAACGGCACCTGCGGGGAAAAAGTGGAGAAGGTCACGGAGCTTGCGCGGCTCATTTCCGAGCTTTCGGATATCCCGATCGATTTTTATGACGAACGGCTGACCACCATGTCCGCGCATAAAATCCTTGCAGAAAGCGGCGTGCGGGCGAAAAACCGCCGTGAGGTCGTCGATTCGCTTGCGGCGGAGCTGATCTTGCAGGGATATATGGATCGGAACAGAAAAAATTCGTAAGATAAAGAGGAACAGCATATGGACAATTCAAAAAAGACCATGGAAAAAATCGTCGCGCTCTGCAAGAACCGCGGCTTTGTCTATCCGGGCTCGGAAATATACGGCGGCCTTGCTAACAGCTGGGATTACGGTCCGCTCGGCGTGGAATATAAAAACAATATCAAAAAAGCATGGTGGAAAAAGTTCGTTCAGGAGTCCAAGTATAACGTCGGGCTCGACTGCGCGATTCTGATGAACAAGGAGACATGGGTGGCCTCCGGTCATCTCAAAGGCTTTGCCGACCCGCTCATGGACTGCAAGGCGTGCAAGACGCGCCACCGCGCCGACAAACTCATCGAGGATTATGCCGCGGAGCATGGGCTTTCCGACAATCCCGGCGGCTGGACGAATGAACAGCTCACCTCCTATATCAAGGAGCATGAGATCGCCTGTCCGAACTGCGGCAGCCATGATTTTACGGATATCCGCCAGTTCAATCTGATGTTCAAGACGTTTCAGGGCGTGACGGAGGATTCCACAAGCGAGCTGTATCTGCGTCCCGAAACGGCGCAGGGCATTTTCGTGAACTTCAAGAATGTGGCGAGGACGACCAGACGCAAGATGCCGTTCGGCATCGCGCAGATCGGCAAATCGTTCCGCAATGAGATCACGCCCGGCAACTTTATCTTCCGCATCCGCGAGTTTGAGCAGATGGAGCTTGAATTTTTCTGCCGTCCCGGTACCGATCTCGACTGGTTCGCATACTGGAAAAACTATTGCGCCGAGTTTCTTTATTCGCTCGGCATGAACCGCGACTGTTTGAGACTCCGCGATCACAGTCCCGAGGAGCTTTGCTTCTATTCCAAGGCAACGACGGACTTTGAGTATCTGTTCCCGTTCGGCTGGGGCGAGCTTTGGGGCATCGCCGACCGCACGGATTACGACCTGACGCAGCATCAGAATCACAGCGGCGAATCGATGGAATATTTCGACGATGTGACAGGCGAGAAATACATTCCGTATGTCATCGAGCCGTCTCTCGGCGCAGACCGCGTCGCGCTTGCGTTCCTTGTGGACGCTTATGACGAGGAAACGATCGGGGAAGGCGATGTGCGCACCGTGCTGCATCTGCATCCGGCGCTGGCGCCGGTCAAGGCGGCGGTGCTTCCGCTTTCCAAGAAGCTCAGTGAAAAGGCATGGGCGATTCACGATACGCTTTCCAAGCATTTCACGGTGGATTTCGATGAGTCCGGCTCCATCGGCAAGCGCTATCGCCGCGAGGACGAGATCGGCACGCCGTTCTGCATCACCTATGATTTCGACTCCGAAAACGACGGCTGTGTGACAGTCCGCGACCGCGACACGATGGAGCAGGAGAGAATCCGCACCGAGGAGCTTGTCTCCTATATCGAAAACAAAATGGAGTTTTAACGATGAATAAGAAAAAAGCTTCGGTTAAGCTGCTGACTGCGGCTCTGATTGTAAACGGCGTATATCTTCTTATTTTGGCGCTGATGACATGCTTTCAGAAATGGCTGAAATCCTCTGTGCAAAACGCGCCGCTTGGTGTGCAGACTACGTTTTATTTTCCCTATGACGATGTGATTTTTGCTGCGGTTTGCCTTGTGCTGATGCTGGCTTTTTCCCTGATTCTCATTTCTCGGATGAAGGCCGGTGCGAAAACAGGCGCTCTTCCGGTATATGGGATGATATTCTTCGGTGTGCTGATGCCGTATCTTTCCAAGGTCGCGTCTCATTTGGAGTCTCTGCGGATTGCCGATTCTCAGGCTGCGACCGAGGAATCGATCAACTATGTGATGAGCGCGTCCTATGTACACGACCTGACGGCGTGGGCGCTGCCTCTGCTTTTTGTGTCCGCCGCCGTCTTTATCGCCGGCTGCGCGGTTTCTCTTTGCACACGTGAATGACTCTCAAAGCTTCCTCTGCTCTGAAAAATTGACGAGGAA
>URZF01000048.1 GCA_900552255.1 uncultured Eubacteriales bacterium
GCAATGATGGTTTTTTGAAAAATTTAAAAAATTGTGAAAAATATGCTTTTGACGAATATCCCATGTTGACTTATCGGGGTAAATATGATAAATTGAATAAGGAAGTCATCATATTTGCGGAACGGATTGCCGCTTTTTCTATTTTGGGATATGATCGTATTTCCGAATTTGTCGGGAAAGGGGGTGAAAGATATTTTTGGAAAGAAGAAGGGACTTCCCGGCTGCATCGCCTTTGTTGATTTTGAGCATTGGTATATTTCTCTTGAACGTCAGTATGGCGTGAAACCGGATATCAGGGGCTGGAAGTCGGAGCTTGAAAAGAGCTTTGAGGTCGAGGAGATCGCGGTTTTCGGAGATTTTTCCAATTCTGGCCTGCGCGCGGAGCTGGATAAGCTCCGCGATGTGACGCCGATGGTGTTCGATACGAAAAATCCAAGCGAGCACTATAAAAAGGATTTTACGGATTTCATTATGCTCGATTACATTTATCAGAAGGCGATGACGAGCCGCGACACCGACACATTCATTATTTTTACGGGGGACGGGCATTTTTCCTCTGTGGTACGGTTTATTATCAATCAGTGCCGCAAAAAGGTCGGTATATACGGCATTACGAACGCGACAAGCTCGCAGCTGAAATCCGCCGCGTCGTGGTATCATGAGATTCCCTCCGACACGGAGGTTTACAGAACATATTATAAGCTGATCGCGCAGAATTTCGATTATCTCACGGTGCATAGGGAATTCGGCACCGGATCGACGCCGGAAAAAATCGTCGAACGGGTTTCCAAGAAGAACAAGATCGATCAGGTGGAGATCGCCAAGGCGCTTTGCCAGATGCTGGACGACGGCTATATCTATAAGGCCGTCGGCACCGATGAAAAGGGCGGGAAGATTTCTATTTTGAAGCCGAACTGGGAGCTGCTCTCCCGTGACAAGCTGTGGAGCAGATGAGACCGGCATCATACCTGAACTTTGGCTGCGCCGAAATATGATCCGCTTCGGAAAGAGAAGAGGAGACCGTCACAACGGTCTCCTCTTCTGCTTCGAGGATCCGCTTGATGTCTTTGAACGGGCGGATTTACCGATAGTATACGTAATAGGCGATGACGGTGCGTGTCCGGCCTCCGCTCTCGAGGTCGGGCGCCGTGATGATCGCGCCCTCGAGGCTCATAAGCTCCGAGGCCTGCATCTCCGGGATCCGGCAGCGGAACACGACGCGGTTGTCCGCGGATATGATAAACTCGTCGCCGCGGATATTGAAGCCGCCGTCGCGTCCGATGATGATGTCGGTCTCTCCGTCGCGCTCGGTGATGTAGCGCAGACGGTGGGCGGCGATTTTTTTTGCCATTTGTATGCGGAAGGCTGCGGTATCCTCCGGCTTTTTCTTTTTAAAAAGGCTCATATTTCCTCCGTTTATCCGTTCCGGTGAGAAAAATCCGGTTTTTGAACGACTAATCTATCGTTATGGTAACAGTATAACACATTTTGGACGGAAATGCTTGATTTTTTTATTTTTGCCGTAAAATATATAACGCTCTGTATAGATTGTTTTTGGCTTTTCATAGAGCGGGAAACGGAAAAGCGCCCATTATTTTATCTAAATTTTGAATAATTTACAAAATAACGGTTCACAAACTAAGATTTTAGTGCTATAATAAAACGGTAATCGACGGACAAGCGGCTCTTCTCGTGCCTCTCTCCGTTTTGTTTTATGAAAGAATCATGTAAATTTGCCGTCGTGAGGCGGCGGATGGAGGAAAATATGAACAGAGACGATTGCGAAAAGAATCCGAGCTGTGAAAAAGACGCCCCGACGGTGCCCGCCGTATCGGAGTCTCCGGAGAACGGAAAGAAGAAGCGCATAAAAGAAAAAAAGAGCTTCAACGGCTATTATCTGATCGCGGCGTTCTTCATTCCGTTTGCCATCATGCTCGGCGTCTATGCGTGCCTTGGCAAGCATCCGTTCGGGAACGGCTCCGTTCTGACGCTCGATTTGCAGGCGCAGTACGTATATTATTACGAGGCGATCAGACGGCTCATGACCGAGGGCGGAAGCTGGCTCTATTCTTGGCAGCGCACGCTCGGCGGCGAGTTCATGGGCATCGTCGCCTACTACATGGCGAGCCCGTTCAATCTGATTCTGCTGTTGTTCCCCAAGAGCATGCTTGCGGATGCGGTCATGTTCATTCAGCTTGCCAAGGTCGGCTCGATGGGACTTACCTTTGCGTATTATCTGCGCAAAACACGCAAAACCTCGGATATGCAGACGGTCGTTTTTGCGATGATGTATGCGCTTTGCGCGTATTCCGTCGTCCAGCTGATCGATCCGATGTGGCTCGACGCGATGGTGTTCCTGCCGCTGCTCGTGCTCGGCATCGAATCCATGATCCGGCAGAAAAAATTCATTCTCTATACGGTATCCCTTGTGGCGGTGTTTGTGACGAACTACTATATGGGATATATGTGCGCGATCTTCACATTCATTTATTTTCTGTATTATTATTTCCTTGTCCGGGATGAGCTTCCTCAAAAGGAAAATGCGAAAACGGGGAATTTCATCTCCCGCGTCTTTCATTCCCGCGGCTTTGAAACGCTGATGCGCTTCGCGCTGTTCACGGTGGTGGCGCTTCTCATTTCCGCATTCATGCTGCTTTGCGCATGGTATTCTCTCCAATTCGGAAAGACCGATTTCGCGACGACGGATTTCTCGCCGAATCTGCGCTTTGATTTCCTCGATCTGTTTGTCAAGATGCTTCCGGGTTCCTACGACACGGTACGCCCGAACGGACTGCCGATGATCTACTGCGGTATGCTCGCGCTGCTCGCGCTTCCGCTTTTCTTTATGTCGCCCGTGATATCGAGAAAGAAAAAGCTGCTCAGCGCAGGTGTGCTTGCGGTGTTTATCGTATCGTTCTCCGTCAATACGATCGACCTTGTCTGGCACGGCTTTTCCGGTCCGAACTGGCTCAATTACCGGTATTCTTATCTGTTTTCTTTCTTTGTGCTGCTTTTGGCCTGCGACGCTCTGCGCGGGATCCGGAAAATCCGTTACGGGAAAATCTTGACGGTCGGCGTTCTTGTGTCTATCATGATTTTGATTGTGCAGAAGCTCGGCTATGCCTTTGAACAGAATACCAAAACGGTGGAGCTCGACGATGCGAAATGTATTCTGCTTTCCCTTGTCCTTATTGTCGCTTATATGATCGTTCTCCGTTTTATGAAGAACGACGGGATGGAGAGCTCCGGTTCCTTTGCGCTGGCGGTCGTCGTCTGCGTGGAGATGTTCGCCGTATCGCTCATCAACGTGACGGATGTTCAGATGGACGTCGGCACCGTGAAGTACGGCAATTATCTTTCCTCCAGCGGCAAAACGGAATATTACGACGGCTATACCGGCTCGATCAAGCGGATCGAATCCGTGGTGAATGAAATTCTCGAAAAGGATAAATCCTTCTATCGGATGGAAAGCATGGTCTATCGGCGGCTCGGCGGCGTCAATGAGCCGATGGCGTTCGGCTTCAACGGTATCTCCCATTCCACGTCTACGCTCAATGCGTCGGTCATCAAGCTGATGAACAAGCTCGGCTACGCTTCGACGGCGCACTGGACGAAATATCTCGGCGGCACGCCGGTTTCAGACGCGCTGCTCGGCATCAAATACGTCATCACCAAAAACGATAAGCTCGACACCAATCTTTATACCGTCGCTGCTTCCGGCCCGGAGTATTATAAATATATCCCGTCGAACAATACGATCTACGCGATGCAGAATACCAAGGCGCTTTCCATCGCCTACGGCGTCAGTCCGGATTTGGTTTCCGAAACGGAAGGCTTCCTGTATCCTCCGTACTATTCGTCGCTCGATCTTCAAAACAAGCTTGTAAACGCGATGCTCTCCGGCGTGATGGATACGCCGAACGTTCTGCGCGGCCTTTATGCGACGGTGGAAAGCATCGACTGCTCGCACAGTGCTCTCGCGCACAGACATTCTTATACCGATAAAAACGGCGAAACGCAGTACGCCGAGCAGAACTATTACTTCGTGGACGGCGGCGATACGGAGGGCACGTTCCGCTTTACCTTTACGGCAGAGGCGGACGGCGATATTTACGCGCATTTCCCGGGCGTGCTGTTCCAGGGAATGTCGACCGAATGCGGCCTTTATGTCAACGGCACCAAGGTCAGCGATTATTACACCAATGAGACATGGGTCATTCAGAATCTCGGAACCTTCGAGAAGGGCGATGAGATAAAGGTCGAGCTTCGGTTCACGAACGGCGACCTCTATATCTCTCGCGCTTCCCGGTATTTCTTCTATTATATCGATTATTCTGCGATGAACGTGGCGTTTTCTCAGCTCGAAGCCGCATCCATGTATGTGGAGGAGTACGGAAACGATTTCCTGAAAGGAACGATCGACCTTCCCGAAGGGCAGGATCTGATTTTTACGACCATTCCTTATGACGAAGGCTGGCACGTCTATATCGACGGCGAGCGTGTGGAAATCATCGAGGTTTTGGATTCGCTGCTGGCCGTCCAGTCGACGGCGGGCTTCCATGAGATCGAATTCGTATATCGGCCGGACTGCGCCGTATACGGCGGACTGATCTCGATCGTCGGAATCCTTGTGTTTGCGCTGTTTGTCATTTGGAGCCGCAGCCGCAAGGCGCGCGCTTGTGAAGTGCGACAACACGCGCACCGAGCATTTCTTCTATTACAAGGGCGACGATACGACCGGATGGCTGACGGAGGCCTCGGAAACTGTGGCTGCGGCGGCGGGAGAGAATCCGGATGCGGAGGCTTTGGAAACTACGGCAGAGGTAGCGTCTGAGCCCGATGTGTCGGTCGCTTCGGCGGAAGCTGCTTCCGAAACGGCGCAGGACGGCGCCGGCGCTTCCGATGCGGAACAGGCGCCGGAATCCGGTGGATCTGCGGAAGCGTCCGCGGGCGATGCGACGGGAAATACCCCGGAGGACGAACTGCAATAAAATTCTCGTTGTCCTGCGGCATCGCCGCAGGACAACTTTGGTCATGCGCTCCGCCACGGCGGAGCAGAGCGGAGGATATGACTTGAAAACGGTGCTTTTTGCGTTGAACAGCTCCTATTCGCATACGAATCTTGCGGTGCGCGCCATCGGCGCCGCTCTTGCCGACGCCGGCTTTGAGACCGTCGTTTTGGAGAAGAATCTGAAAGATCCGCGCCTCGGCGTTCTGTATGCGCTGTATGCGGAAAGGGCGGGGGTGTATGGATTTTCCGTGTATATATGGAATGTGCGGGAGATGCTGCGCATCGCGTCGGAGCTGAAATCGCTTTTGCCGGAGGCGGCGATCGTTTTCGGAGGGCCGGAGGTTTCGTTCTCCGACGACGGCTTTTTTGCGGAGCATCCGTTTGTGGACTTCATCATCGCCGGCGAGGGCGAGGAGGCGTTCCCCGCGCTCTGCCGTGCGCTGGAGCGCGGCGAATCCGTGCCGCGCCTGTATCGTGCCGCTCCGTTTGCGGCGTTTGCTTCGAGCGGGATCTATTACGACAGGATCGGAGACGCGCCGCATGGGCTTGTCTATTACGAATCCGTGCGGGGCTGTCCGTTTTCCTGTTCGTACTGTCTGTCCTCGATCGAAGAGGGCATCCGTGCGAAAAGCGCGGAAAAGGCGCTGCGTGATCTTTTGGCGTTTGAAGTGTTTGACGGAATCCGCACGGTCAAGCTTGTCGACCGCACGTTCAATTTCGACCGTGAGCGCGCGAAGATGATATGGCGCGGCCTTGCGGACGAGCGTTATACGAAGGAGTATCACTTCGAGGTGTCGGCGGCGCTGCTCGACGAGGAATCCTTTGCGTTGCTTGCCCGTGTGCCGAAAGGGAAGTTTCGGCTCGAGATCGGCGTGCAGAGCACGAATCCCGATACCATCCGGGCGGTTTCCCGCGCATTGGATACGGAAAAGACGCTTGCCGCCCTGAAAAGACTGCACGCCGCGGGGAACCTGCACATTCACGCCGATCTCATCGCGGGACTGCCGTATGAGGCTTTTGCGTCGTTCGGGCGTTCCTTCGATGCGGTTTACGGGCATGCGGACGTGTTGCAGCTCGGGTTTTTAAAGCTGCTCCGCGGTTCGCATCTGCGGGAGAGCGCCGCGGACTATGGGATCCGCTATTCGCCGGAGCCGCCGTATCAGGTTTTGAAAACCGCGGCGCTTTCCTTTGACGACATCATGCGCCTTGAGGGAATCGAAAGTCTTGTGGAGCGGTTTTCAAACAGCGGGAGGTTTTCCTATACGTTTCCGTATCTGCCGCTGGCGTTTGGTTCGGCGTTCGGCTTCTTCGACCGTCTTTGCCGGTTTATGGAGGAAGCGTTTGGGCAAGAAGAGATCTCACGCCTCTCTCAGACGGAGGCCTTCCGGCTTGTCATGACGTTTGCAGAAGAGGCTTCGCAGAACGGGATATCGCTTGATGTAAGGCAGATAAAAGAGCGGCTGGCGCTCGATTTCCTGCTTGGCGAGAGCCGCAGGCTGCCGCCGTTTCTGTCGGAGGTGTTGGCGGCGGCAGAGGAAAAGGCGCGTTGTCTTTCGGGAATACCGGCCTATCAGCGCGCTTCTTCTGAGGTCGTGAAGCTGACATTTCTTACCGACACGCCTGTGGTCGTGAACCGGGCGGAGCACAGGGTGATAGGCTGGGATGTGGCCGGAGATGCTTCCGTTTGAGCAAGCATGGCGGACGGCATGAGAAGATATGGCCGATGCAGATATCCGCCGCTTTTGTGAGCCACGGGCGGGCGATTCGGCTTTTTGAACGAGAATATGCGGCGGGCACCGTGTTTTGAAATACTGCATTACCGTGATGGAAAACAGACGGGATAGCGGGAGAAAAGAGGAAATTTTATGGCTTATGACGCGGGGATGGCAAAAGCAGTCTGCCACGAGCTTTCGCAGACGGCGGTGGGAGCAAAAATAGAAAAGATTTATCAGCCGTCGGACGACGAGATTATTTTGCTGTGCCGCCGGCACGGAGAAAGCCGCCGGCTGCTCCTTTCCGCATCGCCGTCCGGCGCGCGCGTCTGCACGACGGCGCTTACAAAGGAAAATCCCAAGGCGCCGCCGATGTTCTGCATGCAGCTGAGAAAACATCTGACGGGCGCCGTGATCGCCGGCGTTTCCACGCTCGGCTTTGAACGGGTGATCGAGCTCTCTTTCGACGCCTTTGACGAGATGGGCTTCCCCTGTCGGAAGCATATCGAGGCGGAGATCATGGGCAAATACAGCAATCTTGTCCTGACGGAGGAAAAAGAGTCGTCGCGCAGGGTGCTGGGCGCTTTGAAAAGCGTCGATTTCACGACGAGCTCAAAACGTCAGGTGCTGCCTGGAATGACGTATGAGCTGCCGCCGAAGCAGGATAAATCCGATCCTCTGACGGCGACGGAGGAGCATTTTCGGGCGGCTTTTTCCGCCTATCCGAAGGAACGAACTGCCGAAAAGTTTATTCTTGACACGTATCAGGGGCTTTCGCCGCTTGCGGCAAGAGAGGTCGCTTTCCGTGCGGGATCTCTCGGAACGACGCTTGCGGAGTTTTCCGACGCGGGGGCGCTGTGGCGTTCGCTTTCCGCGTTCCGTTCTCATATTTTGTCGTGTGAATTTACGCCGGTCATGCTGTCCCGCGCGGTCGGAACGGGCACCGAACCGTTTGAATACTGCTTTTTTGACGCTATGCAGTATGGAAATGCGGCAGTGAAAACCGTTTTTCCGGATTTTTCCTCGCTTCTTGACGCCTTTTACGGCGCGAGGGAGGGGATCGCCGCCATGAAATCGCGCAGCCGCGACATCGAAGCCGTCGTCACGGCCGCTCGTCATAAGCTGGAAAAAAAGCTCCCGCAGCTGGAGGCGGAGCTCGCGGAGTGTGCGGAAATGGGAAAATACAAGCTGTGGGGGGATCTTATCACGGCATCCATGTATATGCTGGACAAGAAAGCGGCGTTCTGCGAGGTGACAAACTATTACAGCGAGTCGCTGGAAACGGTGAAAATCCCGCTGGATACCAAGCTCACGCCCGCCAAGAATGCTGCGAAATATTATAAAAAGTATACGAAGCTGAAAACCGCGCAAAGGATTTTGACGGAACAGATCGAGAAAGCGAGAGGCGAGCTTTTTTATCTCGCGTCGGTGGAGGAGGCGGCGTCCCGCGCGGAGAACGAGAATGACCTTGCGGGAATCCGTCGGGAGCTTGCGCTTTCCGGATATGTGAGAGGAAATGCGCAGACGGCAAAGCCGCCGCAAAAGGAGACAGCGCTACCGTTTCGCTGCCGGACGACGGGCGGGAGGACGTTGTATGTCGGACGCAACAACATGCAGAACGATTATGTCACGACGAAGCTTTCCAAAAAATCCGATTGGTGGTTTCATGTGAAGGGGGGGCACGGTTCTCATGTGGTGATGCTCTGCGAGCCGGAGGAAGACCCATCGGCAGAGGATTTCACCGAGGCCGCAGCCGCTGCCGCATATTATTCGGAAATGCGGGGCGGGGAAAAGATCGCGGTGGATTATACTCAAATCAAAAACGTAAAGAAGCCGTCCGGCGCTGTGCCGGGCAAAGTCGTCTATTATACCAATTATACCGCATATGTCGATCCGAAAAAGCCTATGGCTGCCGATGATCCGTCAAAAAAGGCATGAAAAAAGGCAAAAACAGCAAGGCGGGGCGATTGACAAAGGGAAAAGAAGTATGATATAATGAGAAACAGCAAGGAATTGCTTTCGGCAATTCGGGGCGTTTGACGCGCACGATAAGTGCGCGGGAAACGCCCCCTCACG
>URZF01000049.1 GCA_900552255.1 uncultured Eubacteriales bacterium
AGGTATAGAAGTTGTACCTATGATTCTAATTTTGCTTCTTACGACGGTGTTGCAACTGCCTATTATATACATACTTATTCAACAGCAAAAATTAATTCTATTGAATTCGGTTATGATGGAAAAAAGGCCGGATTAAACGTCAATCTTGCCAATGTAACCAATTCTTTCACGGCGTTCAGTGCTGATACACCCATGAACAATTACGGTAAATAAAATTTTCTCGCAATGCTTGTATCATAGAAAAAAGAGGAGCTTCGCTCCTCTTTTTGTTTTACAGGATAATGCAGATAAGGCCGCCGCTGCCCTCGTTGATGATTCTTTGGAGCGTCTCCGACAGCTTCGCGCGCGCGTCGTCCGGCATATGGGAAAGCTTCGTGTGAAGTCCTTCGTTGACCAGCTCATAAAGCGATTTGCCGAACATATTGGTCTCCCAAATCTTCTGCGGATCGGTCTCGAACTCGCGCAAAAGGAAATTGACCAGCTCCTCGGACTGCTGCTCGGTGCCCACACTCGGGGAAACCTCCGCTTTGATATCCGCCTTGATCATATGGATGCTCGGCGCGGAGGCGCGCAGCTTCACGCCGTAGCCGCCCGACTGCTTGACGATCTGCGGCTCTTCAAGCGTAAGGTCATGCAGATCGGGCATGACGATGCCGTATCCGGTCTCCTCCACTTCGTCGAGCGCCGCCTTGACCTTGTCGTACTGCTTCTTGACGTCGGCAAGCTCGACCAGCTGCTTCATCAGCGCCTCGTCGCCGTCGATGTCGAAGCCGGTCAGCTCCCCGATCAGCTGATAGAAAAGACCGTCCGCAAGCTCCATATGAATCGACGCGCGGCCGCAGCCAAGATCGATCTTATCGATTCTGACGTTCTTTATGTACTCGTTTTCAGCCGCTTTCTCAAAGCATTTCGCGATATCGCCGGTACGGGTGACATTGGCGGCGCACTCGGAAATCGTATCGTACACGGAACGGTGGATCGGATGAGAGTTATCGAGCGCATTCATAAAATCCGGAAGATCCACGGAAATCTCCGTCACCGGAAATTCAAGCAGGACGAGTTCAAGGATATGCTTGATATCGTTTTTGTCGAGTTCAAGGCAGCTTACAAGCGCCACAGGCGCGTTGTACCTCTCTTCAAGAGAGAGCGCGAGCGATACGGCCTCCTCGCTGTCCGGACGTGCGGAATTGAGCACGATGACGAACGGCTTGTTGATCGCATGAAGCTCCGCCGCGATGCGCGCTTCGCTGTCCACATAATTTTCACGGGAAAGCTCGCCGAAGCTGCCGTCGCAGGTCACAAGCACGCCGATCGTGGAATGATCCGTTATCACCTTCTGCGTGCCGATTTCCGCCGCCTTGTCAAAAGGCATGCTTTCCTCCGACCACGGCGTCATCACCATGCGCGGCTTGTCGCCCTCGAAGTTTCCGAGCGCCTCGGGCACGATATAGCCCACACAGTCGATCATCTTCACGGAGAGCGTCGCGCCGCCGTCGAGCGTCACTTCGACCGCATCGTCCGGGATAAATTTCGGCTCCGTCGTCATCACGGTTTTTCCCGCCGCAGACTGCGGCATTTCATCCTTGGCGCGCTGTCTGTCGTAATCGTTTTTGATGTTCGGAATCACAAGCGTTTCCATGAATTTCTTAATAAACGTCGATTTTCCCGTTCTGACGGGACCGACAACGCCGATATAGATATCGCCGCCGGTACGCGCCGCTATATCGCTGTAAATATTGGTATTGGCCATATTCCCCTCCGCATTTGCACAATATTTTGATTGCTATATGCTTATGCGGCTCGTTCGGGTTTTATGACTAAAAACGGACAGGATTTCCCGTTTTTCCAATCAAATGAAAAAACAGGATTCTCTCTCTGCGGAAAATAGAGAAAAGCGGCCTCACCGGCCGCCTTTTTCTCACTTATAAAAAGCGGAAAGGCGCTCCGCAACGCGCCTTTCCGCCATTTCTTTAGGAGTGCGTGATAAACACGCTTTATGATAAAAAGCGATTTAGAATCGCTTTTCATCGCAAATTTAAGATATTACGACTTTATCGTCCTGTCCTCTGCCGACAGCCTCCGCACCGGAAGACGAAGCATCCGTGCAGCTTGTAATATTACAGCCGGCAACATAGGATTTAGAATAATCACCGATTACGAAGCCAAAAGCTTTGGTCGTTCCGTAGCTGGTTTCGGGAGCAGCAAAATTGAGCGTACCCTTGTTGGTGCATCCGGAAATCGTACCGGCTTCCACAGTCTGATTTTTATCAAAATTACGATAGTAACCGACGATACCGCCGACGGAAACTCTGTCCTTATGCTCCGCAACGCCGCAACCTGTCGTAATAACGGTTGCTTCATTGATGCAGTTCGTGATCGTACCGGAGGACATCGCGCCGACTACGCCGCCGACACGGTGTGCGCCCTTGACCATACCCTTAACCGTAACATTTTCAAGCGTTCCGCCGTCGAGGTAGCCGACAGCGCCACCGAGCTGAACTCCATCTGTCACCTCGGAAGTAACCTCATAATTGACTTCAAGCGTGATGTTTTTCAGCGTAGCGCCCTTTCCGAGATATGCGATAAATCCGATTGCAAATTTATCCTGATTACCGGTCGAAGAGCAGTTCAGCATGTTCATATCCTTGATGGTAGTCGTTGCCGGAAGCGTAACGCCGGAAACGGTAGCGCCGTTGCCGTCAATCGTGCCCTTGAACTCACCGTCTGCGCCGATCGATTTCCAAATGGTGGAGCTGACATCGATCTCAGCGTTCTCCGGAAGCGTGATGGTGACGCCGCTGAAGCTCTCGCCGTCCGCGACAAGTCCTGCAATGGATTTGAGCTGGGATGCCGCTTTGTCCGCATCAAACGTATAAGCGGTCTGTCCTTCTTTGTACCATGTATAATCGCCCGCTACGCCATTGCGGTAGTACTGCTGGAGCAGTCCTTCCACTTCCGCCGCAGAAAGCGTCTTTCCCGCCACTTCATCCGCGATCTTCGCGATATCGTCGTCCGCAAGCTTAAATTCACCGAGCGCCTCCGTCACCGCCGATTTGACATCGGACGTCGTGACAAAAGTGGTATTTCTCAGCGCGCTCTCCACCGCGCTCGTGATCTGCGACGCCGTTACGCCCGACGGGATCTTGATGCCGGATACCGCACGGTTGACGATGTTCTGAACGTCGCTCGAGGTCAGCTGATTGGCCATCGCTCTCTGAATGATCGTCGCGACCTGCTCCTCGGTAAGACCCGTGTTGCCGTTGTTCGCGCTCTCCGCATATTCCTTCAGAGCTGCCTCTACTACCTTTTGAACATCATCCTTGGTTGCAGCGTTGACTTCCAAGCCGTCGAATTTGCTTTCAAAATCCTCCCAGCTCAGCCAGTCGGCATTTTCCAGCTTCTTTGTGATGTCGTCGATCTTCTGATTCTGCTCCGCCTGTTTGGCCTCCTGTTCCTTCGCCGCATCCTTTGCGTCATTCACGACATTGGAGAACACGGCGATCATGACGCCGGCGAGAATCGCAATGACGGCGATCACGATGACGAGCTCTACCAGCGTAAAGCCCCTCTTCTTTTCTTTCATGGGTTTTCCTCCTATGTATAATAATATTGTGTTTTTCCACGGCGGAAGCCCCATCTTTCTACAACAAAAAACGAGGCACCCCGTGAGGGGGCACCCCGTGAGGGGGCGTTTCCCGCGCACTTATCGTGCGCGTCAAACGCCCCGAATTGCCGAAAGCAATTCCTTGCTGTTTCCCATTATATCACATTCTTCTTCTTTTTGTCAATCGCTCCGCTTTGCTATTTTTGCCTTTTTTCATGCCTTTTTTGATTTTAATCCTGTCGGCAATCCGAAAAAATCATTTCTTTTCATGCGCGAGCCGTGCGGCGGTGACGGTATTTCGGAGCAGCATCGTAATGGTCATAGGGCCGACGCCGCCCGGCACCGGCGTAATATACCCGGCAATCTCGGACACCGCGGCATAATCCACGTCTCCGGTGAGCTTTCCGTCCGGTCTGCGATTCATCCCGACGTCGATTACCACGGCGCCGGGCTTCACCATATCCGCCGTGATAAAATCCGCTTTGCCGATCGCCACAACAAGGATATCCGCTCCGCGGCAGACCTCGGCGAGGTTCCGCGTCCGGGAATGACAGATTGTCACCGTCGCATTGGCGTGGAGCAGCAGCATCGCCTGCGGCTTGCCTACGATATTGCTTCTCCCGACGACGACCGCGCTTTTTCCCTCGATCTCGATTCCGGAGCGCCGCAGAAGCTCCATAACGCCTGCGGGCGTACACGGGAGGAATCGGTAATCGCCGAGCATGATTCTGCCGACGTTGGCCTCGCTGAACGCGTCCACGTCCTTATCCGGAGAGATCGCCGCGATCACGGCGCTCTCGTCGATATGGCGCGGCAGCGGAAGCTGAACCAAAATCCCGTTGATCTCCGGACGGGCGTTGAGCTCGGCGATCTTCGCAAGCAGCTCCGCCTCGGACGTGCTCTCCGGCAGCTCGAGGATCTCGGAATAAATGCCGACCTCGGCGCATGCCCGTCCCTTATTGCGCACGTATATCTTTGAAGCGGGATCCTCCCCTACGATAATGACCGCAAGTCCGGGAACGATTCCCTGCTCCGCCAAAGCGTTTACCTCCTCCGCGATTTCCGCCCTTAGCTCGGAGGATATTTTCTTTCCGTCAATGATCTGTGCCATCTTCACTCTTCTCCTCTGCATCCGGTCCGTCCGTTTCAAGAGGGACGTCCGTTTCCGATTTTTCTTCCGGCTCCGGCGCTGCGGGCGCCGGCATATCACCGGCGCCGGTTCCCGGCCCACCGGATATCTCAGCCGTTCCGCCTTCTCCGGCGTCCGGATCCGACTGCGGTGCTTCCTGCGCATTTTCCTGCGGCGCCGGGCCGCTCGCATCCGGCTCCGCCGTCTCTTCCGTCGGCTCCGCGCTCTGTGCGGCGTTCTCCGAAGATCCGAGCAGCGCCGGGATAGTCACGATCTCGCCCATTTCAATAACTCCCGCCGCGGACAGCTTCTTATATCTGCTTCGAAGCAGGAAAGCAAACGGGACAATCACGACGACAAGAACAAAGGAAAGCAGGGAGGACACCCGAACGCTTCCGAGCATCAGCGAATCCGTGCGCAGAAGCTCGATAAAGGCACGGCCAAGTCCGTACCAAGCGAAATACCACATGGTGACCTCCCCGTGATATTTCCGCTTTTTATAGAACACATTGATGAGAATAAAGCCAACGAGATTCCAAAGCGATTCATATAAAAACGTCGGATGCACATAGATCATCTGGTAATTCGTTTCATAGTTGCAAAGCCCCATGCGCCAAGGAAGCGTCGTTTCCGAACCGAACGCCTCTCCGTTGCAGAAATTTCCCCATCTCCCGATGATCTGACCGAGCATGACGCCGGGAACAATCATATCGGTAAGCTTGAAAAATCCGATTTTTTTGCGTCTCGACATCAGATAGACCGCAAGTGCGCCGCCGATGATGCCCCCATAAATCGCAAGTCCGCCGTTCCAAATGGCGACGATATTATAGAGAGTGCCGCCTAAATTCTCCCAAAAAGTACCGCCGGTCTCCAAAAATCCGCCGAAAAAGATCACGAAATACAGTCTTGCGCCGATCACCGCGGTGATCACAGTCACAAGAGTGATATCGAGAATATCGTCAAAGGAAATCCACACCTTTCTCGCGCGATACGCAAAATAGCCGAAGCCCGCGAAAATGCCGATGCAGATGATAATGCCGTACCACATGACTGTAACGGGAAAATCGCCGATGTTGAACGACAGCGCCACGCCGTCGATCGTAAACTCCCCGATCCCAAGTCCCGGAAACGAAATCGTTGATATACGTCCCATGCTTTCTCCTTTCAATCATAGCCTTCCAAAGTCTCGAAGCCCGCCGCTGTATGCGTCACGTCGGAGAAGACCCCGAAATAGGATCATCAGGACGGCAAAGCGCCGTCCCCGCCGGCTTCTGTCCATTTTATTTTTGAACGGGATTTACCACGCTCATCGCGTAATAGTCCTCATGGAAAAGCTTCTCAAACAGTTCTTCCGCCTCTTCAAAGGTCACAGCTTTCAGCGCCTCGCCGTAATCGAACGGGTCGCAGTCGTCATGGATCATATAGGTGAAGGACTGCGCGAGCTTCGTAGAATCGAACATTTTGATATAAGAGGCGTAGGATGCTCTTTTGATCCTGTCGAAATCCTCGCGGGAGAGCCCCTCCCGCCGATTCTTTTCAACATAGGAAACAAATTTTCCGTATACCGCCTCGGGATCGTCCGTTTCGCCCTCCAAAAGGATTTTCGAGCTGTCGCGTCCGTGGTCGTAGCCGGCGTCAAAGCCGTTTACAAGTCCGCTCTCATATACGTCGATGGCAAACGGCGAGGTGGGACCGAACAGCATGTCGGTGAGAATCCCCATCTCCGTCTTTTTTTTCATTCTCACACGGCTGTCGGAGGAAATATCGATATCCTTGACGCCGATGAGGAACATCGGCTTTGCCACTTCAAATTCCGCCGAGGTGCGCTTTTTGAAAACCTCCGGCTTTTCGGAATAATAATTGCGCACGATTGTTTTCTGCTCGCGCTCCGGCAGGATGCGGTCTACGGCGTCAAGCACCATTTCCATATCCGCGCGGCCGGACACGCACAGCGTCATATTGGAGAAATTATAAAACGTATAATAGCAGTCATAGAGAAGCTCCGGCGTGATTTCGGCGATGGACTCCACCGTGCCGGCCACGTTGATGCGCGTCTGATTCTTCTCATACATCGCTTCCAACAGATTATAATAGATGGCGGAGCCGGGATTGTCCTCATACATCCGGATTTCCTGCCCGATGATGCCGCGTTCCTTTTCCACGTTTTCCGGCGTAAAATAGGGCTTCGACACATAATCGAGAAGGATTTCGAGATTCTCCTTCAGATGCTCCGTGCAGGAGAATAGATACGAGGTCATCGTGCCGGAGGTGAAGGCGTTGGCATTCGCGCCGTACTTCGCGAATCGGGAAAAGGTATCCACCCCGTCCTCATTTTCAAACATTTTGTGCTCGAGATAATGCGCGATGCCGTCCGGCACCTCATGAAATTCCGCCTCGCCCTCGAGCTTGAAGCAATTGTCGATGGCGCCGTACTTTGTCGAAAACATGGCAAAGCTCGTGGCAAAGTCCTTGGGTATCACATAAATCTCAAGTCCGTTTTTATGCTTCGTATAATAATATTTTTCGCCGAAATCCGTCGTTCTTCCCGTTATTCTTTTGTCGTTCATTTGGAAGAATCCTCCTTTCCGCAGAGGAAATAATAGGTGTCGAGCTTGATATCCTGCGCCATACGGACGATTTCCTCCTTCGTCACGGCACGGAACCGTTCGATCTTCTCCTCCGGCGTCAGGATTTCCTCGTTCATCACACAGGCAAAATACCAGTTCACGAGGGAATTTGTGCTGTCGCCCACGCGGCCTGCGGAATCGATCAGCGCAAGCTTTGCGTCCGCGATTTCTCCCTCCGTGATTTCCCCGTTTTTCATATGGTCGAGCTGAGCGAGGATCTCATCCACCGCCTTTTTCTCATTGGCAAACTCGATGCCGGAATTTACCGTCATATAGCCCTTTTGGCCGTTCTCCGAGGAGGAGCAGTAATAGCAAAGGCTCAGCTTTTCGCGCACATTGAGGAACAGCTTGCTCGTCACGCCCGCGCCGTATACCGTATTGAGCACCTGCATGACGTGATAATCCCCGTCCGAGACGGAATGTCCCGTGAAAAATCCGAGGGAGAGCTTTCCCTGCGTGATATTCTGACGCTCATAGACCGTTTTCACTTCCTCACGCGGCTTTGTCAGCACCGTCGTTTCCAGTCGGTATGGCTCCGCGCGTGAAATTCGAGCAAACATAGCGGCGAAGCGTCCCGAAAGAGCGGCAAAATCGAAATTGCCCACGGCAAAGATTTCGATACGCGCGCGGGCGAGGACCTCACGATACTGCGCCATAAGGCAGTTTGGGCAAATCGCCGACACCGCCTCCGCAGTGCCAAGCTCCGAGAGCCCGAAGGCATCGCCCTCGAACATCTCCTCGACAAGGCGCGTCATCGCGTAGCGGCGCTTATCATTGACCTGCGCGCGGATGTCGTCCATGAGCATCCGCTTTTCACTTTCGACATATTCCTCACGGAATACGCCGTCCTCCGTCACGGGATGGAACAGGATATCCTCCAAAAGCGCCATCGCCCGCCCCGTGATATCCATGCCGTCGATCGCATACCGATTCTCCAAAAGATTCATGCGAAGCTCAAGGATTTGGAGGTCGCCTCTTTTATACACGCTGTCAGAGATATCGGTGTCGTAAATCGATTCCTCCTCGCGGCGGATCTTTCCGATATCCGGATAATGTTCGCTTCCCCTGAGCAGCACAGGAAACAAAAGCGCGTTCTTCGCCGCCGTGTCCGCCGAAAGCGGCACGATAAAGCGTATCGACATAAAATCTGCTTTGAACTTCGTTTCGCGAACCGCGTTAAAATAAATACTGTTTGCAAGTTCTTTTCGTTCAAAAGACATTTGCCTATATCCTTTCACATAAATTATAAAGATTTCCACATATTATATTATACCAATAATTATGAAATTTTCAACGCTTTTCATAATA
>URZF01000050.1 GCA_900552255.1 uncultured Eubacteriales bacterium
ACAAACTTATTTTCCCGCTATATTATTAAATCACGCAATTACGTAAAGTTAAAATTGAGGAGGAATTTTTATGGACCGCAATTTCGGAGCGGAAATCGATTCGCTCAAAACGGACATCGAGGAAATCAAAAAGCTGATGCGGGAAATCGTCGCAAAAGACGTCGACGGCATGATGGAAAGCATGGATACCGAGAACATATCCGACACGGTAAAACAGACCATACATACCGTGACCAAAGGGCAAATGCACCCCGATCCCTCTGTCAATGACATCATGGAAAAGCTGGAAAAAAGCTGTAAAAGAGACAAAGACGACGGTGCGATCACCTATCTCGGGACATTCACATCGGGTGGCAGAACGGCAAAATGGATAAAAAACGAAATCCATGTCGCCCCCCTGCTTGAACTGATCGAGAACAAAACCGCGGAAAAGGTCCTCATCTGCATCGGAAACGGAGACCGGCTGAATCTTCTGCTCTCCCTGCTAAAAAAACCGATGACCGTGGCACAGTTGGTCGAAGAATGCGGCTATCATTCCACCGGACAGGTATATCATCACTTAAAGCCGCTGCTTGCCGCCGATCTCGTTGCGGAAGACAGAGAAAAGAAAGGCTGCTATGTCGTCCAGCCGCATCGCGTACAGGGCATCATCATGCTGCTCGCCGGCATCAGCGACATGTATGATCCGCGGCACGCGAAAGGGACATGGGAGATCGAAGCGGACAACGCGGTCGAATAAAATACCGATGAGATATGGATTCAAAAAAGAGGAAAACACCTTGGTGTTTTCCTCTTTTTGTCCCGATAAAATCCGGCGCATCTCATGATGCGGCGAAATCCCATATCATTCTTTCAGGTCCCGCTTGCTCCATAATTGGAGAGCACGCGCGCGGACGGATCGTTCACATCGCAGCCGCGCCACATCTTGTTCGGCATCCAAAAATCCGCCACCATCTCCGCCTGTCCGAGATAATACCGCTCGAACAGCTCGCGGTAAAGCAGCGATTCCTTTGTAAACGGCTGCGCAAAGGAATATCTCTTCCGCTTTTCCTCAAATTCCGCGTCGGTATACTTCTCCTCGGCATATTCCTTGAGATCGTCCACCATCGAGTGCCCGACCGCGTCGGAAAACGCCGCCTTTTCCCGCATCAGGATATCCTGCGGCAGATAATCGCCCTCAAATGCACGGCGCAGGAGATATTTTCCCTTGCCGTAAATGTTCATTTTCTTCGCGGGATCGATGCTCATGACATATTTGACAAAATCGAGATCCCCGAACGGCACGCGCGCTTCCAGCGAATTTGCCGAAATGCAGCGGTCGGCGCGCAGTACGTCGTACATATAAAGCTCGCGCAGACGCTTTTCCGCCTCCCGTTGAAATTCCGCAGGCGAGGGCGCGAAATCCGTATATTTATAGCCGAAAAGCTCGTCTGAAATCTCGCCTGTGAGCAGAACGCGGATATCCGTCGTCTCATGGATCGCCCGACAGATGAGATACATGCCTATACTGGCGCGGATGGTCGTGATGTCATAGGTGCCGAGAATCGACACGACCGTCGGAAGCGCCGCCAGCACATCCTCTCTCGTGATATAGATTTCCGTATGCTCCGAGCCGATATGATCCGCCACCTGCTTTGCATATTTCAAATCGATGGCGTCCGTGCTCATGCCGACGGCGAAGGTACGGATCGGCTTTTTCAGGATTTTCGCAGAAACCGCGCATACAAGCGAGGAATCCAGTCCGCCGCTGAGAAGAAAGCCGAGCGGCGCGTCGGAATCAAGACGCTTTTCAATGCCGCGCGTGAGCTTCTCCCGAATATTTTTGCAGATGGTATCGAGGTCATCGTAACAAACGGCGTCCACCCGCTCGATTTGCCTATAAGAGACAAATTTTTCCCCGTCGTAGTAATGCCCAGGCGGGAACGGCATCACCTTATCGCAGATCGGCACGAGGTTTTTCGCTTCCGATGCAAAGATGATTTCGCCCCGCGCCGTATATCCGTAGAACAGCGGACGGATCCCGATCGGGTCGCGCGCCGCGATTATCTTTTTTTCCCTTGCGTCATATAAAATCATGGCAAATTCCGCGTCGAGCATGCCGAACATCGCCGCGCCGTATTCTCGGTAAAGCGGCAGCAGAATCTCGCAGTCGGAGCCGGAGCGAAATAAATATCCCTTTGCCGCAAGCTCCTCTTTCAGAGGACGGAAGCCGTAAATTTCCCCATTGCAGACGACGGCGTCGCCGTCCAGCGTGAACGGCTGCATGCCGCTTTCCTCCATACCCATGATGGCAAGCCGGTGAAACCCGAGAAAGCCGCCCGAGGGGAGCGGACAGACCCTCGACATATCCGGTCCGCGCGAGACCGTTTTTTCAAAGCCCTCTTTAAATTTCTCCAGCGAAAGCCCGCTGCCGATATAACCCATAATCGAACACATAACAAAATCCTTTCCCGACGCCAAGCGCCGTACAAAATAATGGCATTATAAAAATACAGCCGCCCTCCTACCTTTATAATAGGACGAGCGGCTGTACCCGTGGTGCCACCTATTTTGCTTCTCACAAAGGGTTCAAGAAAACCCCGTCCGGCTTTACGCCCGGAAATCGGCGCCCATACTCACCTTATCGGCTTTCCGTTTGCAGCTCCGAAGTGTTCGTTCGCGCAGTCTGCCGGCACGGATTTCACCGTCCCGCGCTCTCTTTGCAGCAGGGTCTGCGTTACTTTTCTCCATCATCGCTTTTGATTCGGTTTTGTTCAAAGTTTATCTCACGCCGAACAGCAGATCGCCGTATGTAGGATACGGCCAAAATTCGGCGCTTGTAATGCACTCAGCGCTGTCCACCGTAGCGCGCAGAGACTGCATCTTCGGAATGACGTCGGATTCAAATGCCTTCGCCGCTTCAAGGCTGTCGGAAATTCCCTTGACAGACGCGATCGCGTCCTCCAAAATCTGAACGCCCTCATATATCACGTCCGTATAAGCGGAGAGCTTCTCGAGCGTTTTGGTTTCATAAAGGCACTTGACATCCGCCGCCGCTGTTTTCTTCGCGATGGTCCTGCCGAGCTTTTCCCCATATGCGCTGAGCGCCGGCAGAATATCGCGGTTGACCATATCGACCATGGTGAGCGCCTCGATGTTGACCACTTTCGTATAGGATTCGAGCATGATCTCATATCTCGCATGAAGCTCCCTCTCGCTGAACACCTTGTGCTTGCAGAAGAGCGATACGTTCTTTTCCGCGAGCAGATACGGGATCGCGTCGGGGGTCGTTTTCAGGTTGAGCAGACCGCGGCTTTCCGCCTCTTTGATCCATGCCTCGTCATAGCCGTTGCCGTTGAAGATGATCCTCTTGTGCTCGCTGATCGTTTTCACGATCAGGTTGTGCAGCTCCGTCTCAAAATTGTCGGCAGCTTCCAGCGTATCCGCAAATTCGCAAAGCTCCTCGGCGACCGCCGTATTGAGTATGGTGTTGCAGTCCGAAACGGACGAGGACGAGCCGAGCATGCGAAATTCAAATTTATTGCCGGTGAAAGCGAACGGGGAGGTTCTGTTCCTATCCGTCGTATCCTTCGGGAACTTGGGAAGAACGTGAACGCCGACGCGCATGAGCGTCTTTTCCTTCGCACTGTATGCGGTTTCCTTTTCGATCGCTTCAAGAACGGCGGTCAGCTCGTCGCCGAGGAACATGGAGACCACGGCGGGCGGCGCTTCGTTGGCGCCGAGACGGTGATCGTTGCCGGCGGAGGCCACGGACACGCGGAGCAGATCCTGATATTCGTCGACCGCCTTGATGACGGCGCACAGGAAAAGCAGGAACTGTGCATTCTCATAGGGCGTCTCTCCGGGATTGAGCAGGTTCACGCCGGTATTCGTCGAAATCGACCAGTTGTTGTGCTTGCCGCTCCCGTTCACGCCGGCGAACGGCTTCTCGTGAAGCAGACAGACCATGCCGTGCTTCTTCGCGATCTTCTGCATCAACTCCATGGAAAGCTGGTTGTGGTCGGCGGCGATATTGGTCGTCGTAAAGATCGGAGCAAGCTCATGCTGCGCGGGCGCCACTTCGTTGTGCTCGGTTTTGGCGTATACGCCGAGCTTCCAAAGCTCCTCGTTGAGCTCCTTCATGAAAGCCGCGACGCGTGGCTTGATCGCGCCGAAGTAATGGTCGTCGAGCTCCTGCCCCTTCGGGGAACGGGAGCCGAACAGCGTCCTGCCCGCGTAAATCAGGTCGGGACGCTTGTCGAAGCCGTCTTTATCCACAAGGAAATATTCCTGCTCGGGACCGACCGTCGTCTTGACCGAGGTAACGTCCTCATTGCCGAACAGCTTCAATACACGAAGCGCCTGACGGTTGATGGCCTCCATCGAACGGAGCAGAGGCGTTTTTTTGTCGAGCGCCTCTCCGCTGTAAGAGCAGAACGCGGTCGGGATACAGAGCACGCCGTCCTTTACAAACGCATACGAGGTAGGATCCCAAGCGGTGTAGCCTCTCGCCTCAAAGGTGGCGCGCAGTCCGCCGGACGGGAAAGAGGAAGCGTCCGGTTCGCCCTGAACCAGCTCCTTGCCTGAAAACTCCATAATCACCCTGTCGCTGCCGTCGGGAGAAATGAAGCTGTCGTGTTTTTCGGCCGTGACGCCGGTCAAGGGCTGAAACCAATGGGTAAAATGCGTCGCGCCCAGCTCTACCGCCCAGTCTTTCATCGCGGTGGCGACAACGTTCGCCACACCGATATCAAGGCTTCTGCCGTCCTTGATGGTGCGCACCATCGCCTTATAGGTCTCCTTTGGCAAGCGCGCTCTCATCGTCGTATCGTCGAAAACATAAGAGCCGAACATCTCAGGAACTGTCTTCATCGTAACCTCCCGTCCGCCGGAACCGGCGGCCTTATATAAATTTACAATTTTGACACGCAGCATTCCCGTAGCATCTTTTATGGGGAAACGCATAAAATAAAAAGAGGCGCAAGCGAACCCTGATTCGCCTGACGCCTTTGTCAAAAACAATATAGGCGTATTATACTCCAAGCCGGAAAGGTTGTCAAGAGATTTTTTAAAAAATTTTGAACAAATTTTTTTTAGAGCCTTGACAAGGCAAAGCCGCGTCATTTATAATGTTGATATTATTTTTATTTTGCGCCTTTTGTCGAAACCGACCGCATCCGTTACGGAAAGATACGTCGATCAGCGAAACAGAGAGTCAAAGAAAGGAATCCGAGAGAGGTATGGAAAAAATGAGCCCGTCGGAAATACACGCGCCAAGCGTCCTTATCGTATCCGGCTCCGAAAAAGGCATCGAATATTTTGAAGAGCTTGCAGGACCGAGCTTCAGCCAAGTCGTCCACGCGCAAAGCGCGGCAGAAGCGGCAGAGCTTGTCACGCATACGCCGTTCGACGTCGTCATCGTGAATGCGCCGCTTGCCGACGAGCTTGGCGACGGCTTCGCCGTCCGATGCACGGAAAACAGCTATGCCGGCGTCCTTCTGCTCATCAAGGCCGAGCTTTGGGACACCGCGGCCGCCGCAGCGGAAAACGCGGGCGTGCTGGTTCTTGCAAAGCCCGCCGGAAAGGGCGCCATTCAAAGCGCCGTAAAACTTGCCTGCGCCGTCGGCAGACGGCTGTTCAAGGCGCAAAGCAAGGCGGACACCCTCAAATCCAAGATGGATGAGCTGAAAACCGTGAACCGAGCAAAATGGCTGCTCATCGGCAAGCTCGGCATGAACGAGGCGGATGCGCACCGCTATATTGAAAAGCTCGCCATGGATACGCGTCAAACGCGCCGTGAAATCGCGGAAAGCGTCATCAAGACATACGAAAATTAAGGATTTCATGAAAAAATAAAAGATACCCAAAAGATCGGAGAGTGAGAACATGACAAAGTACATTTTCGTGACCGGAGGCGTCGTATCGGGACTCGGCAAGGGGATCACGGCAGCTTCCCTTGGACGTCTGCTCAAAGCAAGAGGGCTGAAAGTCGCAGCGCAGAAGCTCGATCCCTACATAAATGTCGATCCCGGCACGATGAGCCCGTACCAGCACGGCGAGGTTTACGTGACGGAGGACGGCGCGGAAACCGACCTCGACCTCGGTCACTATGAGCGGTTCATCGACGAGGACCTCAACAAATACTCGAATCTCACCACCGGCAAGGTATATTGGAGCGTGCTCAACAAGGAGCGCCGCGGCGAATATCTCGGCGAAACGGTACAGGTCATTCCTCACATCACAAACACCATCAAGGAATTTATTTACAGCGTCGGCAAAAAAACGGACGCGGACGTCGTCATCACCGAAATCGGCGGCACCATCGGCGACATCGAAAGCCAGCCGTTCCTCGAGGCGGTGCGGCAGATTTCCCTTGAGCTCGGTCCGAAAAACAGCCTGTTTATCCACGTCACGCTGGTCCCCTTTCTGCGCGGCTCGGACGAACACAAGACAAAGCCCACACAGCATTCCGTCAAGGAGCTGCGCGGGATGGGTATCAACCCCAACATCATCGTGCTGCGAGCGGACGAGCCCTTGGAGGACAACATTTTCAAGAAAATCGCGATGTTCTGCAACGTGCGTGAGGACTGCGTCATCGAAAACATTACGATCCCGGTGCTCTACAAGGCGCCGCTCATGCTCGAAAAAAGCAACTTTTCGGAGGTCGTTTGCAGGGAGCTTGACATCAACGCACCCGAACCCGATCTTGCGGAATGGAACACCCTCATCGAAAAGATCGAGGGAAGAACGAAAAAGGTCACGATCGGACTGGTCGGCAAATACGTGCAGCTGCATGACGCCTATCTCTCCGTCGCGGAGGCGCTCCGCCACGCGGGATACGCGGCGGGCGCGTTCGTCGACATCAAATGGATCGACAGCGAAACGCTGACGCCTGCAAATACCGCGCAGATCCTTTCCTGCTGCGACGGCCTCATCATCCCCGGCGGCTTTGGAAGCCGCGGAATCGAGGGCATGATCTGCGCCGCGCGATATGCAAGAGAAAACGAGACGCCGCTTCTCGGCATTTGTCTTGGCATGCAGATCATGGTTATTGAATTTGCCCGCAGCATTCTCGGACTTGCCGATGCCAATTCCGGAGAATTTGACGAAAACAGCCAGCACAAGGTCATCGATTTCATGCCGGATCAGAGCGAGACCATCGCCAAAGGCGGGACGCTCCGGCTCGGCGCTTATCCATGCCATATCACACCCGGCACCGTGCTGCACCGCTGCTACGGGACGGATCTCATCCAGGAAAGACACCGCCACCGCTACGAATTCAACAACGATTACCGAGAAGCGCTGATACAGGCGGGACTGACCGTCGGCGGTCTTTCTCCCGACGGACATATCGTGGAAACAATCGAGATCACCCCCCATCCCTTTTATGTCGGCGTACAGTTCCATCCGGAATTCAAGAGCCGTCCGAATAAGCCGCATCCGCTTTTCTGCGGTCTTGTGAACTCCTCTTTGGAAGCGAATATAAAAAGAAATTCATAAATTGATTCAGTCAAAAGCCCGGTGAAACATGTTTCATCGGGTTTTCTTTTACAAAATATGTGCCGCTGGGAAGCCTGTGCCCGCAGGCGCAAGGCGCGCGCCGTATGAGCGCCCGCCGGTGCGATGTCAACAAAAACGGCGGCGATTGACGGATCACGCGAACGAAGCGAGCGTGGATGCCGTCTTTCATAGCCGCCACCGAACCGCTGCCGGTCGCACAAACGATCGAACGGGACGTTCGCGGTTTCTTTTCGTTCTTTTCTTGTGCGGACAAGAAAAGAACACGTTTCTCCTTTGCCAAGGAGAAGAATATGTCGTTTTCTCACCGACGAGAAAACGACGAAAAGAGTCGCCGAGACTCCCGTCTCGGACTCTCATGCTTCTGCTGAGAAGCGTATACCCACGGCTCGAAGGTGTTGCAGTGCTCGCGGGGCTCGCACAGGCCACCATTCGCCGTGCGGAGGGATCTGTGCGACTGGAAACTCCGTGCCCGCAGGCGCAAGGCGCGCGCCGTGTGAGCCACTCCGGTGCGATGCTTGCGAAAGGGGCGGCGGTTGACGGATCACGCGAACGAAGTGAGCGTGGACGCCGTCTTTCATAGCCGCCATCGAACCGCTGCCGGCCGCACAAATGGTCAAGCCGGAGGTTTGCGGCTTCTTTTCGTTCTTTTCTTGTCCGAACAAGAAAAGAACATGTTTCTCCTTTGCCAAGGAGAAGATATGTGCTTTTCTCACTGAGGAGAAAAGCACCAAAAGACTCACCGAGACTCCGTCTCGGACTCTCATCGTGCTGCTGAGAAGCGCATATACACGGCTCCCAACAGACGGAACCGCGCATCTACGTGCGCTCTCCGTCATTCGCCGTGCGGGAATTGAGTGCGGCTGGGAAGCCTGCGCCCGCAGGCGCAAGGCGCGCGCCGTGTGAGCGCCCTCCGGTGCGATGCTTGCGAAAGAGGCGGCGGCTGACGGATCACGCGAGCTTCGCGAGCGTGGACGCCGTCTTTCATAGCCGCCACCGAACCGCTGCCAGCCGCACAAACGATCGAACGGAACGTTCGCGGCTTCTTTTCGTTCTTTTCTTGTACGGACAAGAAAAGAACACGTTTCTCCTTTATCAAAGGAGAAGAATATGTACTTTTCTCCGCAGGGAGAAAAGATACCAAAAG